>JAEZGD010000567.1 GCA_023417165.1 Planctomycetota bacterium | reverse complement strand
CCGCGACGACATAGTACGAAATCTCGACCAGCGCGACGCTGACAAATTGGGCCGCCAGGATAAAACCGCACAATCCCGCCACGACCATCTGGGCGATAGGCACCAGTTCTGGATCGACATCAGGAACTCGCCCGCGCGCGATCCTCCAGAGCTGTACGATTGGCAGCACAAATACCAGCGACAGCGAGAAGAGCCCAAACACTCCGGTCTCGGCGCCAGCCTGCATCCACATCGAGTGCGCTGCTTTGCCACGCTCGAAACCATGATGATGCGAGACGGTTTGCCAATGCTGAGGACCGATACCTAGCATGGGATGGGCGACCATCTCGCTCATGCAGGCTCGCCACAGGTCTAAACGGCTTTCGGCCGAAGCGTCTCGCTCCGATTTGTCGGCAAAGACCGTCATGAAGCGATCCACCACTTCCGGTCCCGCCAGGCGAAAGCCCACTACGGCGGCGACCACCATGGCAGCGACATACGTCGGGCGTTTGGGCAGCATAATGACCGTGACGATCCCGGTAAAAATCAGGCTTAGCAATGCTCCTCGCGAAAAGCTAAACATCACCGCATGCGTCGAGAGCAAAAACACGCCGACCGCGACGGCTTGCCGCCAACGGGAACGTTCATGCAACGCCAAAAAGAAAGCGAGACCTGCGCACACCACCATCGCAACCGAAGCGGTGTTATTGTCGAGCGACGCAAACCCGCCGCGATAGAGACGATTGACTCCCTGAAAGTAACTAAGGTTCATTTCGTACGCTACGAACCCTTGGCTAAGCACCATCACCCATGCCAATTGCTTGACGCGAGCGACGGAGTCGATCAGTGTGCAGCCAATAAACAGTGGCAGCAGGATTTTGGTGAGCGATTCAAAGAACCACCACGCCAAATCCCGGTTGGGGGCGGCCAGCGTACTAAGCAAGGCCAGCAACCAAAACGCCCCCAAAGCGTGCATGGCGTGCCGGCCGCGGCCGAAATTCCAGTTGCCCATCCCATGCGCGTACCAGCCCACGATGAGCGCGATGGCAATAATGCGGCTGTAATTGCCATCCGGCACCGACCAGGGCCACATCGCACTAGGACGCACGATGCCAAAACACACATATACCAAAAACCCATAGTATGGGTTGATTAGCGCCGCTGCCGTGCCGCCGACTGTCAAGGCATAGGTAAAGATCAAACCCTTCATGCGTTACCTGTCCAGGCGAGTTCCGGCTTTATGGAGGCGCTGCTAGGACCGGTGCGCGCGGCGAGCCATTGGCGGAGCGGCTCCAAGCAATGCGTCCAGTCGTGATGTGTCTCGACGAAGCGTCGACCGGCGGTTGCCAAACGCAGGCGCGCGGCTGAGTCGGTTAGCAGGTGTTGCAGATGCGCCACCCACTCAGTGGCAGTGGTTGCACACAACAAATGCTCGCCGGGGCGCGCTGCGAGTCCACGGCAAACGGCCGGCGAAGCCACCACCGCACGTTCCATCGCTAGCGCTTCCAGCACCTTGTTTTGAATCCCACGCGCGATCTGTAACGGCGCGATAGCAACTTCTGCTGCCGCCAGATGAGGCCGTATATCGGCAACATCAGCGCAGATACGAATGTTGCGCTGCTGGTCGAGACGCAGCAGTTGGCGGCACGGCTGGCGGCCCACGATCTCTAGAGTGGCGGCGGGAAATGCCGCACGCAACCGATCCCAAACGTGCTCGACAAACCACAATATGCCTTGGACATTCGGCCAATAATTCAACACGCCCACAAATGTAATCCGCCCTGGCACCGCAGCGGTTGCGGGCTGGAAGTGGCAGAAGTCGACACCATTAGTCATCACTTGCGGCTGTGCGTCGGGCAGTTGCGACTTCAGCACGGCTGCTTCGCCCGGCGTCGTTAATGCGATGCCATCGGCGGTGGCTACGATGCGAGCTTCCAATTGGCCGACCGTACGGGCTTCGCGGCGATAGAGCCAGCGTTTGAAAAGCGGCGCTTGGTCGGCATAGTCCGTCCATTTCTGGCTATCGACGTCGATCAGGTCGACGAAGATAGGCGTCTGCGACCAGGCGGGCGTCGCAACATACGGAAACATGCTTGAGCAATAGACGATAACAGCATCGAAAGGCTGTTGCGTTTGCCAAGCCGCTACAGTCTTCGCTAATGCTGGCGAGTAAAACATTCCTTCACTAACGCTTCGCCTGCGCGCCAGATTAACAGCGCCCCGGCACAAGCGGGGCAGCCGTTGCAAGCGAGGGAGACAGACTTGCTGACAAACCTGGGCCAGTTGGTCGCGACTAGCGGGCGCGACCGGCTCGTCCGCAATGGCGGCCAGCGAAACATTGGCGTGCTCGGCCAACGTTCGCAACAGATGCCAACAGCGAATACGATCGCCACGATCCGGTGGATACGGCACGCGGTGCGCCAGCAATAGCACGCGCGGTTTCATGCGGCCACCTCTGTGCTGGCCGACTGGTAAGCAGCCGATGCTGCCAAAACGTCGCCGATGGCGCCAAAGCGAAAATCACGCAACAGCCGCTCGAGCTTCTGTTGCATGCTGTGCAAGTTGACGCGATGTCGCCAGGCGCTCATCCGCGACATGCCTGGCACGCGCGGTTGCTCGGGATCCAGTTCCCAAGGATGGAAGTAGAACATCAGCGGCTGCGCCATCTGTTGCTCGGCCTGTCGCCACAACATCCGCGTCCACGCATAGGGCAGCAAGCGAAAATAGCCGCCGCCGCCCACTGGCAAATTCGCGTTACCCCAGCGTGCGACCGTCGGCGGAAACTCCCAGATCGGTCCGCTCTTGGTGGATCGCTGATGGAGTTCCCGCGGCGCATCTGGAATCCCGTACCGGTCATGGCGAATCGGGAAAATGCTGGCGTCTAGGGTAAAGCCCTCTTCCGCCAGGATGTCGAGCGCCCATAACGAGCGCGTCGTGATCGAAAACGTCGGCGCGCGATAAAAATGCACGCGACGACCGGTCAGATCTTCGAGAACGTGGCGCGAACGCCGCACATCGTCTCGGAAGTCACTTGCGGACTGCCGATAAATCTGATGATGCCAGAAACTGTGTGAGGCGATCTCGTGTCCAGCTGCGTCAATGTCGCGCACCACTTGCGGAAAGTGCTGCGCGACCCACCCCAGTATAAAGAAGGTGCCTCGCGTACCGGTCCGCGCCAGAACTTCCAGCACCGTCGCGGTCGACCGAGCCACGCGGCTGGGAATGGTCGCCCAGGCGTCGCGTGATAGGTGCGCATCGAGGGCGGTGACTTGGAAGTAATCTTCCACGTCGACCGTTAAAGCATGAATGCGCGAGGCGGACATATCTTAGGGCGTTGCGCGCAGGGCCGGCCAAGAGTCTGTCTGACAGGATTCGCTGAGAGCCGGCGGTTCGACAATGGAAGCAGGCGTTGGATTCGGGCGAATCCACCACATCGGCGAAGTGTCGTCGTTCGCATGTTCCTGTTCCAACCAAGCGGTCGGAATCTCGGGCGTGCGGCGTAGACCCATAACCGAGATTGCTAAATCGCCGGATAACCCTAGTAGTCGCAGCAGCGAGCACAGTGTCATTCGCAGATCTAATAACAGACTGGCGTCTTGAATGTATTCCAGATCAACCACCAGCTTGCGCTGCACATCGGCCAATTGGGAATCGGGCGGCAAATTGATCTGAGCGAGTCCCGTAATGCCAGGCAGCACCGCGAGGCGACGACCATAGCCGGGGATGCGGGCCGCTAAATGCACCGCAATTTCGGGCCGCTCGGGGCGTGGTCCGGTCAGCGCCATTTCGCCACGCATCACATTGAACAACTGCGGCAGTTCGTCGAGATGCAGTTTCCGCAGCACACCGCCTAGCCAAGTCACGCGTGGATCCTTGCCGACCGACCAGACGGGCCCAGTGCGCGCCTCGGCGTCTGTCACCATCGAACGCAGCTTGAACATCGTGAAGTCTCGCCCGTGCAAGCCGACGCGACGCTGCCGGAAGATGGCGGGCCCGCGCGATGTCAGGCGAATCGCCACGATCAGCACCAGCATGATTGGCAGCCCTGGCAGCAGCAACAGCAGCGCCAAGCCGCGGTCGATCCACGGCTTGATGTGGAAGTATCTTGGCAACTGCACAGCGGTCGAATCGGCGCGCAAAAGCTGGTTTCCATTGTCGAGCGACTTGGCCCCGGTAACAGCCACCGGGGGAAGGCCTTCAGTGGCAACGGTTGGTTCCATAATCAAGTTCCAGTCCTTCGGGAGTGCCGCGCTGGCTCTGTAGAAACAGGTTCAAGTTCGGTGGCAGGAATAAACGCTTGCAGAAACTGCTCACATGTCTGCTTGGTGTCGGCGTCATCGCCGACGCAACGCAGATTCAGCCGAAATAAATAAGGTTTGCCGACGAAGCTAAAACGAGGCTGCTCGCTGGCTACCCATGCGCCTTGATAACGCCAGCCATAGACGACGCGCACGGGGCGCTGTTCGACATCCACACTGCGAAACGTCGCGGTCCAAAGTTGATCGGGACGATCGGTGACCGAAAGCACCGTGCGCGTGGCATGCAGACGAAAATCGACGCTGCCCAGGCAGATCTCGGGCGTATGTACCGAAGCGGGACCAGCCGGCGCCACAAAGAGCGACATCGTGATGGTCTGGCCATTCTCTCGATGCTGATAAACACGTCCAATATGTCCGTAGGTTTCCAACACTTCCTGTTCACGGTCGCGGAGTTCAAACGTGCGGACAGTTTCCCAAGGACCTATCGTTTCGGGCAGGTGCTGCAATTGATCAGCAGCCGCCAGGCTAGCCGCCGATCCGCCCCAGCGATCACGCAGTCGGCCATGTACCAGGCCGCCAGCGATGGTCGCCAGCAATACGAACAGAATCAGCGTGAGCGAACGTAGTCGCAGGCGATTCATGGTGTTCCGAAATCGCTCTCAGTTGTTGTCGTGGATGCCAGCCGCAACGTAAGTTCGTCGTAGAGCTTGCGATCGCCTGGAGTCAGGTCGGCAGGTTGTAAGCCTCTCGCCTGCGCTTCCTGCACGGCTTGCTGTGCTTCGTGGTGGCGATTTAGTCGGTCGTATGCCAGCGCAAGATGCACATAAACGCGGGCATCGCTGTTGGGCCAGCGGCGAACGGCCGGTTCCAATTCGGCCAGCGCTTCCGACGCGCGATCCTGATGCAGCAGAATCTTCGCTTTGGTGTCGTGGAGGAAATAGGCCGGTTGCGGAGCCGCCGCAATCGCGCGATCGATGTATTCCAAGGCCAGCGCTTGTTGGCCAGGGCGATCGGCAAGCAAGGCAGCGACATTGTTGAGTGCAATAAAATTTTCGGGCGACTCGCGCACGATGCGTTCAAACAACTCCATCGCCTCTTGGCGACGTTGCTGCGCCAGTCGCAAGTCGCCGATAGCGAACAAGACTTCCGCTGGTTGCGCAGCTCGCAGCAGGCCAGCTATCAGCGTTTCGGCTTGATCCTTGTGGGCGATCGACGCCCCTGACGCCACTGCCAGCGTGCGCGCCAAAAGAGTGCTGGCAAATTGACTTGGCTGGCTGGAAAGCAGCGCAAAGCAAACTTCCAGAGCATCATCGGGCCGCTGACGATGGAGCAGCCAAGCGGCGAGCGCATCGTTGGCCTGAACATCCGCACCCGCGGCCGCACGCAATTGTTCTTCGGCAACGTCAAAGCGTTCTAGCGCCGAGTGGACATAGGCCAACTGCACTGTCGCTGCGGTGCGCTGTTGCGGGGTGGGTTCTTCTTCGGGACGGAGCGCTAGATCGGAGAGCAATTGTCGCAATTCGGCGTCGCGACCACTCTGTTGGAGCGCCAAGGCGTGCATACGCGCGGTGGTCCAGTCTTGGCTTGCCTGGCGTCGCAAGCGTTCGACACATTGCAGGGCACCGTCGCCATCTTGTTGGCGCAGGAAGAAATCGCCCATGGTGATGAGTTGCGGCGTCGTCAACTCAGTACGCCGCAACAAGCGTTCGTAGCAGCGGCGCGCCGCGGCCGGATCTTCGTCCTGCTCGCACAACCGCGCCAAGAGCAGCAGATCCTGCACTTGCGGCTCCTCGCTGCGCTCGATTACCCGTTCGAAAAGTCGCCGGGCGTCGCTGACGCCATCCGCGCCTTGACGCTGTAATCGCAAGATCGCCGCCAACCGCAAATCCTCCACGTCGGCGGTCTTGTGCGGCGCGAGCAGTGTTTCAATCTCCGTCCAAGCAGTTGCGCGGCGATTGGCGGCTAAGGTGATCGCCAGCATGCGGCGAGCGGCGGAAGATTGTGGCATCTTGCGCCGCAGCGAGCGTAGCGTAGCTTCCGCCGCTTCGGGGGCGTATTGCAACTGCACCGTCGCTAATCGCATTTCCAAGGCCAATGAATCGTCGGTAGCGCGGATCGCGACCTTGTATTGCTCGGCCGCCAATTGCGGCTGCTCTAACAGTTCATAACCCTGTGCTAATAGGACCGCCTTGTCGGCAGTCGGAACGTCGGCGTCCGCCAGCTTTTGCAGCGTGGTGCGGAAGGCTTCGCGATTGCTGCCTGCTTGGTAGTAGGCCAACAGCCCCGCCCAGGCGCGCGGTTCCGCAGGTCGTTTAGCTACCAATGCGGTCAGCGCGTGTTCGGCTGCCCGGCGTTCGCCTTGGGTTTGTTGCAAGTGTGCAAGCCACAAGACAGCAGCGACTTCTTCCGGATCCTTTTCGACGGCTTGGCGAGCCAGTTCTAACGCCTGGGTCAAGTCTTGTTGGGCGGCCGCCGAGCCGATCGCGATGAGCGAGGCTTCTGACGACAAGGGGCCTGACCGCGAAAGCGTGGCCAGAAAGCGATCGACTTCGCTGTAACGGCCCTGCGTATACAGGAGCTTGACCAAGCGTTCGAGTACGGCCAGTTGCGTACCGTCGAGAGTAACCACCTGCTGATAAGCGGTGATGGCCTGATTCCAGTCGCGCTCCTGTTCGGCCATCAAGCCAATTAGTAACCAAGTGCTCGGCCAGTTAGGACGCCGCGCTGTGAGCCATTCTGCTAAATGACGAACCTCCGACGGACGCTGTTGCGCGTCATTGCGATCTGCAAGCAACCGTCGCGCTCGCACATATCGCCATGCAGAGCCATCATTACCTTCTTGCTGCCGCAGGGCTTGTTCCTGCGTTTCAACCGCTTTCAGATCGCCGCGAGACAAGGCCTCACCCGCCAAGAGCAGGCGCAGCGGTAAATCGCCAGGCGATTGTTGAAGCAGACGTTGCCAGTGTTCCAGCGCTTTGCCTGCCTGCCCAGCGCGACTTTCGACGCGCAACCATAGTTGGGCGGCTCGCTGCCGTTCGGGGGTGGTCCAGTGTGCCTCGTGTGTCAGTAATATTTCTCGGGCGGCGGCCAGGTCATGGCGATGAATTAAAATCTCCGCTTTGTGCAGCGCGGCCTGCTGCGCTTCACTCGGATGTTTAGCGAGCATTTCGAGCGCGCGATCGGCGGCGGCGCTGTCACCGAGATGCTCTTGCAGGCTGGCCACTTGCAACAGCAGTTTCGGCTGGCTGGCAAACGAATCGAGCGCGCCTGCCAACCGCTCTTGCACGTGTTGTCGCGAATCGCCCTGTAACAATTGTCGGGCGGCTTGCAGCAGGATCACACGTGGATCGTCGCCGGCAGTGGCAGTGACTGTCGCCAGCGCTTCATCGCATTCCGCCCAGTCGCGATTCGCTAAAGGAAGTCGCGACTGGATCGCCAGTTGTAGCTGGGCCAGCATGAGCTGCACCGGCACGGAATCCGGGGCAAACTCTCGCGCCACGCGAGTATGCCGCAGAGCCGCCTGCCATTGGCCAGCTCGCACGCACCCTTGGGCGCAGGTTAAACGCAGGTCGACCCGCGTGGGCTGCAATTTCACCGCGCGTTCCAGCGACTCCGTCGCCAGGTCAAAACGCTGTTGTGATTGTTCGTACTCAGCCAGCCGCAACCAGGCCTCGACTTGCCACGGCAGTGCTTCTGGCGATTTTGAAGGAGAAGCTAATACCACCTCGCGCAACAAGGGAATCGCGCTGTGCCAATCTTGACGGAGCAGATGCGACTGCACGCGCAGCATCCGAATGGCTGTGTGCGTTTGCGCCAGCCCCGCCTTGTTCCGAAGGCCCAGCGTTCGCGAGGTTTGTTCGAGAGCCAAGAGGTGAGGTTCAGCCTCCGTCACCTGCTTGCGGGCCAGCAACGTCGTCGCCAGGCGGAGGTGCAACTCAGGCGACGAATTCTGCTGTTTCAGACCCTGCTGCCAGGTCTTGATCGCTTCGTCCGCTTTGGCTTGCGCCAACCAGATATCACCAACAAGCCGGTAGCCGTGCGGTAAATGCGGCGCTACCTCGATGAGTTGGTTTGCTAACTTTTGACCGGCGGCATAATCTTTCTTCTCAAAGGCCTGTTCCGCCGCAGCGGCGTTGGTGTCGCGGTCGTCGGGTGCTAACTCGCGGGCTCGTGCTAAAGCGTCGTCAGTGCCAGAC
>JAEZGD010000548.1 GCA_023417165.1 Planctomycetota bacterium | reverse complement strand
GCTTCTGGGTGTCTATGCGGGAAGGAGGGCAAATTCATGCCGAATCTTCAAGGTAAAACGGCCCTGGTCACTGGCGCGTCGAAAGGCATCGGAGCCGGTATCGCTAGGGAACTGGCCGCTTGCGGCGCGGCTGTGACTGTGAACTACGCCAACGACCGCAATGGTGCGGAAGCCGTTGCTGCTGCAATCATCTCCGCTGGTGGCCGAGCCATCACTCTGCAAGCCGATGTGTCTCAGGCAGCCGAGGTTGCTCGACTGTTCGCCCAGGCGGATGCGACGTTTGGCACGCTCGATATCCTGGTGAACAATGCAGGCGTCTATCAGACCATGCCGGTCGCCGATCTGACGGAAGCAGAGTTCCACCGCGAGATCAACGTTAATCTGCTGGGTCCTTTACTGGTCATACGCGAGTCGCTGCCCCACTTTGGACCAGCTGGTGGCAGCATCATCAACATTGGGTCCGCCGCCTCACGATCGCATCCGGCGGGTTACTCGATTTACGCGGCTAGCAAAGCCGGATTGGATGCCGTCACCGGCGTGCTGGCCAAGGAATTGGCTCCGCGAAATATTCGCGTCAACTCGGTCAATCCTGGCGCCACCCTCAGCGAAGGAACGCGAGATGCGGGACTTTATGGAGTCGACAGCGATATTGAAAAACAGTTGGTTGCCATGACACCTCTCGGTCGCATGGGTACGCCGGCCGACATCGCCAAGGTGGTTGCGTTTCTGGCATCGGCTGATGCCGGATGGTTGACCGGCGAAATCATCGTTGCCTCAGGCGGATTGCGGTAATCATATCTTTGACAAAGATCCATTGGAGGAGACCATGAAGTCGCTTATGTTGTCCGTACTAGTTGTATTGGCGCTCAGTCTGGGAGCAAGCGCCGAGACTCGAAGGCCCGAAACCGCGAAGAAGCAAGCTCTCGATCAGGCATTGGAAGCATTCTGTGGCACCTGGGAAATCGTCACCGTGCAACCACAAGGAAGTACGAAGGACGCTACGCGTTTGGTGTTCAACAAGGATGGGACCTATGCGGCTCAGGATGCTCGCGGTAAGGAACTGTGGACGGGAACCTTCGACCTTGATCCAATGGCGACACCGAAAATATGGGACCACCGTTCGCACGAAGCGCAGCGGCAAGGCGGCGACGCCCTGGGCATTTATGAACTCGATGGCGACCGACTAAAAGTCTGCTGTGTTGTTGGGAATTGGAAAGACAAACAGTGGACTGACAAGCCCCGGCCACAAGAGTTCAAACTACCCGCAGCCGATGTCGTCCTCGACCTGCGGCGGATGAAGACCAACTAAGTCGCTGGTCACATCGGCGTTTGCGATACGATCCAGAAAAAATGATCGCGGTCTCGTGTCGCCGGGGCGGCGAACTACACTAGGAATATGCCTGGATCATCGCAAGCCGCCGCCATTCGTCCGCGTCAAGCGCCGCGCGACGTGCAACTGCGCACGTGGCCGCTGGCCGATGGCGATCCGTTGGCATGGAGTTGCTTGCTAGGCGCAGCGCTGCTCTTTGGCGCTGCGGCGTATGCCTCCTCCAGTGTGGCGACCGGCTTAGTATTGGCCGGCTTGGTGTTGATTTCTGTGTGGCGGTTGTGGTTTCCGATTCACACCGAATTATCAGCCGCAGGCGTCACGCAGCGCGTGCTAGGGCGGTCGCGACGCATTCCGTGGACGGCGATTGGTGCGATCGAGCGTCGCCCTCAAGGCCTACTCATCTTGCGCGATCGCGGCGCAGCACCGCTAGCCGCATTGCGCGGGTTGTATCTCCCTTATCGCGATCACCAGGCCGATATGCTCGCGCTGGTCGACTTCTATCTCGCCGGGCGAGCGGAAACGCATTAGCTCCGACTGGTGATTACTTCACTTCGACGCATATGAGCTCTCCGCTCTTGCCGGTGGCGACCGTGCGCAATAGCAACTTGCCATCGGCCAGCGCTGGCAACGCGCGAATCGTGCCGCGAACGGCGTGCGCTTTCGCGGTCGGCTTGAAACCTTGCGGCGATGCCGGGGCGATCATCAGTTCGCCGCTTTGACGCACGACCAACAGTTGATCGCCAACCAGGATCACATGCGCGATGCCGAAGCCGGCTTCGTCCCATTGCACCTCGCCTGTGGTGGCGTCGATGCAGCGCAACGTGGCGTCGCCGACATCTTCTCGCCCCGCCACACCATACAGATGCCCTGCGTGATAGACGCAGGTGGTGTACTGGCTCGACATGCTGGAATCGTTTTCCCAGATGGTCGATGGCGAGCTCTTGGTAAACGACACCAGCTTCGCACCGACACCATAACTGGCCGAGACAAACAGTTGCTTGTTGAACACCAGCGGCGTCGCAGCGTTGACCGTCGGCCCGCGCTTGCCGAATGGAAAGCTGAAGCGCTCTTCGCCCGTGGTCGGATCGATGCCGACGCAGTTGTACCGCGTTACAAAGATTAGCGTCTCGCGGTTGTTCAGCGTCGCGAGCGTCGGCGACGAGTAGCTCGCTTGCTCGGTGGTGCCTTGATAGAGCGTCTTGCCGGTCTTCAGATCGAGCGCGACCAGTCCCGCGTCTTTGCCGCCGACATTCACCCACAAGCGCCCGCCTGCGACGATCGGCGAACTGCCTGCGCCGAAATAACCATCGGGCGCGGCGTAATCGGCCGCCAACTCGCGGGACCAGACCTTCGCGCCGTCGGCCAGCTTCACGCAGTGCAAATCGCCGCCGGCGCCAAAGACATAGACCATGCCTTGGTGAATGGTGGGAACGCAGCGCGGCCCCAGATCGGGATCGATGCCGCCGCGATAGCTGGCTTCAAAGTTCGCCTGCCAAAGCGACTTGCCGCTCGCCAGCGCGAAGGCCTCGACGCGCTCGCTATCACCCACGCGATGAAAGACGACGACTTTGCCATCGGCTATGGCGGGGCCGGCATAGCCAGCGCCAACTTCCGCCTTCCAGGCCACGCGCGGTCCGGTCTGGGGCCATGTCGCAGGCAGCCGTTCGTCGCTGGCGATGCCACTGCGAGCCGGGCCCAGGATCTGTGGCCACTCGCCTGCGGCGGCCGTCGAAAGGCCTCCGCACAATAGCGCGATGCATAACCAAAGACGCATTTGAAGGATCCTGCGAAGGAGAATATGCCGGGATTTCTGAAGTGAACTGTCTTTCGTAATTGTCTGGCAAGCCATGACTTACAGCAATTATGCCTGCCGCTCTAAACCAAACTTTATGCCTAGCTGTTCAGCCTCTCGCGGGGGAGTCGTTGCCCCCACGCCGGTGCCCTTTGGCGGCGAAACCTCGTCAGCGCGCAGCGGTAGCACCACGGCCCCGCAGTCTATCGGTCCCGACCGCACTTGTCAACATTTACTTCCCACTTATTAACCATCGCCCTGGACCGCGACGGTTGGCGACGATTGCGGTACAATCGGGCGGTTGAGTCTTCCCTTGCAGGATGCTGTCGTGGCC
>JAEZGD010000479.1 GCA_023417165.1 Planctomycetota bacterium | reverse complement strand
GGCTGCGTCTGATGTTTATAAGAGACTGGCATATTGCGTCTGATAAAAATACGCCACTCTGCAACTTGTATATGTCGATGTTGGAGCGCGTCGGCGCTCCGGTCATGGAGTTTGGTGACAGTACCGGTCCTTTGGCGGGCTTGAGTTAACTTTTGAGGAGAAAATACGTTCAAAAGATGCTAGGAGTTATTCCTATCGCTTTCACGCGATAGGAATGCGGAAGATACAACTGTTCTCGTCTTCTCACCCGATCGTGTTAGTTCCACTTTCGGAACGGGCATGACCGAGAGGCCTGGAAGCCAGAGAAGGGTAACGGTTTTGGCTGTGTAGGGCATCGCAGCCAGACTTCCCATTTCGCTCCCTGCTGTCGTCGCCCAGAGGCGGCAGCCAGTGGAATCTAGCACCTATGGTCACCCCGATTGTCTACATCGTTGAGGACGAAACGGAAACCCGCGAACTGCTGGTTCGTTTGTTCGACAACTTGGGTCATGCGGTCGCAGCCTTTGCTTCCGCCGAGGAGTTTTTGGAAGGCATCCGCCAGGATGCCGCCCAGCCACGATGTGCCATCGCCGAGTTGCGATTGCCAGGCATGGATGGATTGAGAATGCAGCAACGCTTGTCGGCGGCACAGTTGCGGATGCCGATGGTTTTTCTGACGGCGCATGCCACGGTGCCGGCAGCCGTACAAGCAATGCGAATGGGGGCCGTCGACTTTCTCGAAAAGCCTGTGAATCCCCAACTGCTGATGGCGGCTGTCCAACGTGCCTTGCAAAGCGAGACGGAAGCGTGTCGCCGATACGAGAGCAGTCGCACGATCGCCAGCCGGTTGGCGAAGCTCACGCCGCGCGAGCGCGAAGTGCTCGATCTCTTGGTGACTGCTCACAGCACCAAAGAGATTGCTTCACGCCTGGCGATCAACGCCAAGACGGTCTTCGTCCATCGCGCTCGCGTGATGGAAAAGATGGGCGTCGATAGCCTCGTCGAGTTGAGCCGCCTGCTCTCGCTCGAAATTCTTCCCGAACGCACCCCGCCAGGCTCGCAACTGCCGAGCGCACGCTAGTCGCTTTTCAGATTTAGTCCCAAGGGCGTTGCCTCAGCCATCGCAAACGGATCGGCTGAGCGCTATGAAACGCCCACGGTACCTTTCGCCCAGCCACCGAACTTCCTGAAGCAGCGAGCTTACAAAGAAGCTCGTCGATGCGAAGCTGCGCCTGTGCCGCATGGTCCTATGCGCGGCGGCATTGTAGGATTCTCCTGCCGCTCACGACGCTTCGGAGGTCGAGCCATGCGATTCACGCTGCGCGATTGGTGTTTGGTGATGATCTCACTGAGCTTAGCCATCGGTTGGTGGGTCGATCATCGCGTACAGACGCAGCGACTGGACGACTTGCGTATGCAGTGGCTCGCATCAATGCCTGAGCCCTATCCTGCGCCTGGCGTTCGTGAACGCATGCTCGAAGAAGAGAATGCTCGCTTGCGGGCGCTCGTGGAAAAGCAACAAGCCCCAGAAAGTCCGCTCGATCAGGAGTCGATGCAGTAATGTCTCGAACGCTGTGTGTGCATTTGTTGCCGTCGCTGGTTACGCCCGAAGAACTTGCCGGGCGAGCGGTCGTCGTGATTGACGTGTTGCGAGCGACCACCACCATCGTTCATGCGTTGGCGCAAGGTGCTGCCGCGGTGGTCCCTTGTTTAGAGATTGAAGACGCCCGTAAAGCCGCCGCAAAGCTGGGCTCCGCAGCGCTTTTAGGTGGCGAGCGTGGCGGCCACGCCATCGCCGGCTTTGACCTGGGAAACTCGCCGACCGAGTACCAGAGCGACCGTGTCGCGGGCAAGACGATTGTCATGACCACCACCAATGGCACTCGGGCCATGCTACGTTGCCAGACTGCGCGGCGCGTGCTGATCGGAGCCTTCGTCAACTTTTCCGCGATCTGCGAACAACTGCGCGACGAGCCTCATATCGACTTGCTTTGCGCTGGCACCGACAATCAAGTCACGCGGGAAGACGTGCTTTTTGCAGGAGCGGTGGTCGATGATATCGTCCGCTGCGCCGCGGCAACTCCCTCTTCTGCTGCGATTGAGCTCAATGACCAAGCGCTAATCGCCTTGGATGCTTGGCGCGCGGCGATCAGCGACCTTCGCGACGCCACGCCGCTGGCCGAGCACTTGCGCAGCAGTCGCGGCGGCCGCAATCTGATCGACATCGGTCACGAGCACGATATTGATATCGCGGCCCACATCGATCGCTTTAGCGTTGCCCCCGAGTTGGACTTGCGCGCCTGGCAGATCACGTAAGTGCCGGCTCGCGCCGTTATTATCGGCTCTTTCTGCCGGACCGTTAAAGTTTGCCTTCACCGAGTGCCGATCATCACGAGACGACTTCTCTGATTGCGCCCCACTCGGCGGAAGGTGCTAGCGTGCTGGCAAGAATGCTGCGTCCGTTGTTGTCGCTGCTGACAGCGATCCTGGAGGAAGAATCGCCCCGTATCCTGGCGGCGAGTCTGACCTTTGGATTGCTGCTGGGCTTCGTTCCCAAGGACAACATCATCGCGCCTCTGCTGGGCATTGTGTTATTGACGTGGCGTTTTAACCTGACGCTCGCAACGACCTCGGCCGCGCTGTGCTCTGGCTTTGCAGCCCTGCTCGATCCGGTCGCCGATGCCCTGGGCCGCAGCGTGCTCACGCATCCGAGCTTCGCGCCGACCTTTGCTTGGCTGTATGAATGGCCGCTGGCCCCCTGGACCCGCTTTAACAATACGGTCGTGATGGGCAGTTTGTTGCTGGCGTTGGGCTTACTTTGTCCCGTCTATCTTGGTTCGCTGGAACTCGTGACGCGTTACCGTCCCGTCGTACTGGAATGGCTCAAGCGTTTTCATGTGGACGAGTTGCTACGCTCTAGCCAGAGCGCTGCGGAGAGGTCCTTATGATGACACTGCTGAGGCTGATCCAATGGCGTTTTGTGCTGCCTCGCTTGGCGATTGCGGCGGCGGCAGTGCTCGGAACCTGGCTGGCGGTCGAGCCGCTGTTGCATCGTTTTTTAGTGGGCATTGGCGAGCGAATTATCCGCGCCAAGGTCGATATCGACGGGATCGATGTTGCGCTCTCGACGGCCGATCTGACGCTCACCGGTGTTGAGGTGGCGAACCCACGTTCACTCGATCGCAACTTGATCGAATGCGACGTGGCGACCTTTGACATTGTTCCGAACAGCGTCTTGCAGCGC
>JAEZGD010000436.1 GCA_023417165.1 Planctomycetota bacterium | reverse complement strand
GCTCAAAGGTTTAAAGCAACGCGCCCAGCAAGCCGCCAAGGTGCCCAACGAAGCGGAACGCAAACGCCAATTGGAACGGCTCGCGGAAGAAGAGAAGCAACTCGCCGAACAGGCTCAGCGGTTGGGTCGTCGCTTGGAACGCTTGCAGTCCGAGAAAGCTGGGCAGCAAGTTGGCCAAGCGGGCGAGAGTAGCGCGAAGGCTGGCGAGGCCAGTCAGCAGGGCGATGGCCGGCAAGCTCTTGAAGATCTGGCCCAAGCCGAAAAGCTGCTCGATGAAGCACAGCAACAAGTGCAGCAGGATCTCGCCCAGGCGGAGCAGGACTTGTTCTTCGAACAGGTCGCGAAACTGGAGCAAGCGATTCAAGGACTCATCTCGCGTCAGAAGAGTGTGCTGACCGAAACGCAGCGGCTCGAAACGCTCAAGACCAATCAAGACGGCGAATGGACGCCTTCGCAACGCACGAGCGTTCGTTCGGTGACCGAGCAGCAGCGCGACCTCGTTAGCGAGACCACCGCCTTTGCGCAGAAGCTGAAAGAGGCCGCCGCGTTCGGCCTGGCATTGGATGGTGCGGTGCGTGAAATGGCCCGAGCGACCGCGCGACTCGAACGCATGCAAACCGACGTCGATACCCAGGCCGCCGAACAGATCGCACTCGCCCGGCTGCAGCAACTGCTGACGGCGCTTGAGCCCGAACCGCCCAATAACGAAGCTCCGCCGGAAGATCCCATGGGTGGCAGTGGCGGTGGCAATCAACCGCAAATGCCGCCCGGTCAGGCGTTGCATTTATTGGCCGAATTAAAGTTGCTCAAACTCATGCAGCAAGAGATTAATCGCCGAACGACCGAGCTTGAGGAGCGACATTTACCAGGTGGCGAGTTGGCCGACGAGCAGGTCGCCGAACTCAACGACCTGGCGGTGGAGCAGGGCAAGCTGGCGGAATTGGTCCTCCGCCTGGGCGAGCAGGTGGCAAAACAGGCAGCCGCGGCAAACCAGCAAGACTCACAACCGCCTCCTACTGACAAACCGGCGCGGACCGGGAATAACCCCCTGGACGAGGAACTGAATAAGTCGCTCGACAGCGAGTTGTTGCCCGAGTGACAATAATAGGGACCATCACCGTCAAGGAGCAGACTATGTTCCAGCCTTGGATCTATCGAACCTTCGCCGCGCTGGCGTGTAGCACGCTGGTCGCCGCGGTGGCGTGCGCGGCCGATCCCGCCGCGCCCAAGTCGCTCGATGACGAGTTGCTCGAAGGACTGGAAACGGACCTGCTGCCTCCGACTCCCAAACCCACCACGCCGGCCGAGAAAAAACCAGCGCAACCGCGCGCCTCGCAAGCAGACAACGAGGGCTTAGATTCGAAGCTGCTCGATCAACTCGGCGAAGGCGAAGACATTGAACTTGGCCCACAGCCCAATCCGCTGACGCGCATCGGCCGGACCATGCGTCAGGTCGAAACATTGATTGTCAAGCGCGATACTTCGTCGCGCACGCAAAACATGCAAAAGCAAATCGTCAGCGAGTTGGACGCGCTGCTCGAACAAACCAAGAAGCAATGCCAAGGCGGTCAGTGCGACTCGCCTGCGAGTGCTTCGTCCAAACCGAGCGCCGCTGCTGGCAACAAGCCCAGCGAAGGCGAGCCCTCGAACAAACCGGCCAAGGACAGCACCGAGCGCTTGGCCAAGCCTGGCAAGACCGACACCGAAGACGCCAAGGATCTCGACGAACTGGTGAAGCAAGTCTGGGGCCACTTGCCCGACAAGGTGCGCGGCCAGATGCAAAACGTCTCGGTCGAGAACTTCCTGCCGAAGTACGAGAAGCTGATCGAAGACTATTACAAGCGACTGGCCGAAGAACAATTGCGCTAGCCGCCAGCGCGTCCGCGTCCACTTGCCGGCAGCCATCCCCAGGAACTTCATCATGCCACTCAGCCGACGACGATGCTTGCTTTCGATCGCTGCAGGCTGTGGTGCGATGCTCGCGCCGCGCGGCCTTTGGGCTCAGGCCGGCGATAGCGATCGCTTCGAACGCGTTGCAGGCGAGTTGATCAAACCCGCGACGCAAGCAGCAATCGATCGCGGTTTGCAGTGGCTGGTCGCGCGCCAGAATGACGACGGCTCGTTCGGCAGCGCCAACGGATACAGCCGTAATGCAGGCGTCACGGGCCTGATCGGCATGGCGTTCATGTCGGGCGGCAGCATGCCAGGGCGAGGCCCGCACGGGGAAGTCGTCTCGCGCATCGTGCAATTCATCCTGAAGCACTCGCAGGAAAGCGGCCTGATCGTCACGCCAAGCGCCGTCAGTCACGGGCCGATGTACGACCATGGCTTTGCGACGCTGTTCTTGGCCGAAGTTTACGGCATGTCTCCAGAACCAGAGCTGCGAGAAAAGCTGGTCAAAGCGGTGCAGCGCATCATCGAGTCGCAGAACAAAGAAGGTGGCTGGCGTTATCAACCCGTTCGCGCCGATGCCGACATTTCGGTCACCATCTGCCAGATCATGGCGCTGCGGGCCGCACGCAATGCAGGCATCTTCGTTCCCAATGAGACGATCGATGCGTGTATCGAATATGTCAAGCGTGCGCAGAATCCCGATGGCGGCTTCATGTACATGCTGACCGGCGGACCGAGCCAATTTCCGCGTTCGGCGGCGGGCGTGGTCGCGCTGTATAGCGCTGGCATCTATGAAGGCGACGAGATCGAGAAAGGCCTCGAATACCTTTCGCAGCATCTGCCCAAAGACGACGCCTTCAGCCGCGAGAGTCATTACTTCTATGGCCAGTACTACGCCGTGCAAGCCATGTGGCATGCAGGCGGATCGCACTGGCAGAAGTGGTATCCAGCGATTCATGACGCTCTCCTCGATCGCCAGCGCGACGACGGTGCGTGGTCCGACGCGATCTGCAACGAGTATGGCACCGCCATGGCGTGCATCATCTTGCAGATGCCTAACAACTACCTGCCGATCTTTCAGAGGTAGTGGTGACGCGCTGTATCTTGTTTTCTTGCTTTGTGCTGATGACGACTTCGCTCCTGGCTCAGGAACGGTCCGTCATCACCACCACCGAAACCATCGCGGCGGCGAAGCTATCGGCACTATCGACCGATGGTGGCTTAACACTGACAGTCGGTGGCAAACGAACCACGCTACCGGCCGAACAGTTGGTGCAGTTCGGCGAGTATGTCGAACCACGCCGCGGTCCGTTGATCTTGCTCAGCGACGGTAGTTGGCTTGTCGGCGATCCGGTCGGTCTCTCAGCCGCAGAGCTGCGCGTCGATACGCGTCTGAGCGGAGAACTCTCGCTTTCGCGTCACGTCGTTCGCGGCGTTTTGTTTCGCTTGCCGGCCGATGTGCGTGAGCGCGATCGCTTGCTCGATCGCTTACAGGCCCGCCGCGAAGCAGGCGACTTGCTCCTACTGGTCAATGGCGATGAACTGACCGGTCAGGCCATCGGGCAAAAGTATGACGAAGACGATCACGAAGAACGCTTGCTGTTCAAACTCTCGGCCGCCACAGAACCGACGGCGCTCGCGCTTCACAAACTAGCGGCGATTGCTTTCGATTCCGTGCTGATCGATGACACCACGCCGCGAGGGCGATACACGCAAGCTGGCCTGCGCGATGGCAGCCAACTGGTGGTGGCCTCCACTTCGTCCAAGGACGATCACACGCAACTGGTGCTCGCCAGTGG
>JAEZGD010000427.1 GCA_023417165.1 Planctomycetota bacterium | reverse complement strand
CGCTGACAGAGACTTTCAAGTTCATCGAACAGCGTTTGATACGTGGGCGCGTGGGTGGCATGCGCGTTGGATGATGCGTGAACGTCGCTGGAGGGAGGATGGTCGAGCGTGCCGGCTCGTCGAAATCGCGCTTGGATTTCGTGATGCATGGCGGCCAATTGCTTAAGCGAATTACGCGTTTCCTGGATCTGTGTGATCGATGGGGCGACGGCTTGCGATTGCTTCGCCAGAGCGATGCTGGAGGCGAGCTTGTCGAGCTGCGCTTCGAGGCCTGGCAACGACTTCGCCACTTGCTCGATGTCGCGATCGATGTCGGCGAGCTTCCGCGGCGCGGTGCTTGGCGGGTTCAGTTCGCGGAGCAGCGCCGCCGACATACTGCCTGGCGGTCGCCAGCGCGAGAGGTTCATCAAGTCGTGTGTCGACCAATCCGTGCGAGGGTAAAGGCCCATCGGTTAAGCAAACTGAGGGCGCGTCTGCACGCTGGCCGGTAGCATGTTAATAGCATGAAAATTCGCCAGCACGCCTGAGAACGTTACTTGTTGCATCACGATCGAGATCGTCCAGATCAACGTCGCGGTGGTCAGCGCCAGCACCGGCCAGCCATCTTCCACATGACGTAGCAGCATCACCAACGCGCCCCCTAGCACCAGCACCACGACCAGGCACCACATCACCGGTACGATGTCGTTCGCAGGCCAACCCAGTCGCGCGGCGGTAATGCCGGTCAGCATGCAGGCGGCCGCAAAGGCCGAGAGACCCCAGATCTGGCGATTGCTCGAAGGTTCAGCCAAGAGCGGCGCGATGGCGCCCAGCAGCATCATGGGCACCGTCCAGATCAGCGCCGCCAGAAATAGCATCGTCAGCAATTGTTCGATGCTACCCAGCAGCGGCGCAATGAAAACCGCAACAATCGCCAGGCCCACCGCATTCAAGGCGAATCCCTTTTCGGAATCTTTGGCATACAGATAAGCGAAGCCGCCGAGCGCCGCGATGAGTACCCACGGCCGCAGCGGCCCTAGTAAGTTCGCAACATAGTTGATGGCCACGACCGGGAAGAGAAACAGCTTGAAGATGCCGGGCGCGATTTGCATGAGGCCGTCGACATGCGCGTTCCAAGCCTCGGGCTGAAAGATCATCATCCCTATCGCGACGACAAACCGCACGCAGACCACTGCGATCAACACCGCCAGCGGCGGAATCAATAAGCCATAGCCGCCACCACGCAAAGCTCCGATGCCGCAGCGGATGTACCAGGGGCGCGGGTCCTCGACAATGCACAGGCTTAAGCAAGCCGCCAGCGCGCCGCCCACCATGGTCCACAGTACGATCAGGCTGATCAGGTCGACCAGCGGCGGCGCATGAGGCAAGCCCGAGATCGCTTCGGCCAACTGATGAAAATGCGTCCCTTCGCGTTCCGGCAAACTGTGCCAGGCGACGACAAACAGCTCAAACACCAGCAGCAGGATGACCGTCGTCAGCCAACGCCCGAGCGTCAGCGGTGGATGCTCGTGGCCATGCTCGCTCGCCGGACGAATCTTCTCTCGCAGCCATTCGAACATGAACGACATGCAAGCGGCGACCAACAGGCCAATGATGAGACGCACCGGATGCGCATGATCGGCGGCAAACCACAAATAAGAATAGAGAGCACACCCGCTGAGCACGCCGACTAGGCCTGTGAGCGCGGCATAAGCCATGGCACGCCCGGCCCAACTGCCTGTAGCTTTGTCGGCGAGTGATTGCGTGAGAGTCATGCTGGTCTCTCCGCCGCGCGGTCTAGCTACATTTTAAGCGTTAAGCTGCATTCTCTCGTGGTGGGTGCTATGTCCTGGGAGTAGATTTTTTCGCATTGCGCACGTTGCGTTAGGCCAGAATGCCTTTGACCACTTCGCCCGCCACGTCGGTCAGGCGGCGCTGAATGCCGTTGTGGTAATAGGTCAATCGCTGATGGTCGATGCCGAGTAAGTGCAGCACTGTGGCGTGCAGATCGTGCCAATGCACGCGCTGTTCGACCGCTTTGAAGCCCAACTCGTCGGTCGCTCCATACGCCAGGCCCGACTTCAGCCCCGCGCCGGCCATCCAGATCGAAAAGCCATATTGATTGTGGTCGCGCCCTTCGCCGAGCACGCTGCCCGCCGATTGCGTGAACGGCGTGCGGCCGAACTCGCTGGTGAACAGCACTAGCGTGTCGTCGAGCATGCCGCGTTGACGCAGGTCTTTGAGCAAAGCGGCAATCGGCTGATCGATGCGCAGCGCCTCTTGCCCGTGATTCTGTTGCATGTTTTCGTGGCCATCCCAATTGATGCGTGGCGAACCGAACGCGCCGCCTGAGAACAAATGCACGAACCGCACCCCCCGCTCCAGCATTCGCCGCGCCAGGAGGCACGCGCGACCGAAGTCCTGCGTCTCTTTTTTCTCGAGGCCGTACGCGGTTTGCGTCGCGGCGGTCTCTTGCGACAGATTGGTGACTTCGGGAACGGTGAGCTGCATCCGCGCGGCCAGTTCATAGCTTTTGATGCGGGCGAGCAGCGGATCGCTTGCGCCGCGCTCGGCGAGATGCGCGGCATTGAGTTGTTCGAGTAGCGCGCGACTGGCGCGCTCGGTGCTGGCGGGCACAGGGCGCGCCGGCGATAAATCAGCAATCGCCTGACCTTGACTGCGCACGACGACGCCTTGATGCCGCGCCGGCAGAAAGCCGTTGGTCCAGTTGATCGAGCCTCCGGCTGGCACGCCGCGCGGGTCGGGAATCACCACATAGCTCGGCAGGTCGTCGCTTTCGGCGCCCAGTCCGTACGAGAGCCACGCACCCATCACGGGAAAACCATTCAGCCGAAAGCCGGTCGCTTGTTGAAACGTCGCGGGCGTGTGGTTGCTGGTCTCGGCGAACATCGAGCGCACGACCGTCAACTCGTCGGCCACCGTCGCCAAGTGCGGAAAGAGTTCCGAAACCCACAGACCGCTTTCGCCACGCTGTTTGAACTCCCAATCGGCCTTGCGGAGCAGGCCCACCTGGCCGAAGAACACGTCGGGCTTCTCGCCCGCGAGTGATTTGCCATGCTGTTTGGCGAGCTCGGGCTTGTAGTCGAACGTATCGATCTGGCTGACGCCGCCGCAGGCCGTGATATGAATGACGCGCTTGGCGCGCGGCGCGTGATGGGGCGGTGGATCGGCTGCGTCGCTGGGAATTGCGGCCGCGCGACCTTCGCGTTGCCACAGCGACATCAGCGCCGCGGCGCCAATGCCAGACGTGGCGAACGAGAGCAAGTCTCGCCGCGAGATGCCGGCTAGGGAAGCGTCAACAGGATTAGTCCACATACAAGAACTCGTTGCTGTTGAAGATTACGCGCACGAGCGCCGCCAGGCCATGCTCGCGTATGAAGGTGGTCGTGATCGCGGTTTCTGCAGGCGTCGGCGCCCGGCTAAAAGCCAACTGGTAGAGCCGCTCGATCTGGCGCGTCGGATCGTCGCCTGCCTCGCGCGCGATGCGTTCGGCCATGGTATCGCTGGTGCGTAGCACAAACGAACTATTGAGCAGCGAGAGCGCTTGCAGCGGCGTGGTCGTAACGGCGCGCGCCGGCGTTTTGGTCGAAGGATCGGGGCAATCGAAAGCGTCGAGCAGGGGACTGCGACCACTACGAATCCAGGTGCGATACAAACTGCGCCGTTGGAAGGTAGCGCCGGGCGCATCGACGATTTCATAGAACTGGCTGTTATGCACATGCGTGGTGAAGTCGTGAAAGCCCGGCCCGGCGAAGTCGGTAACGAGCGCGCCGCTGGTGGCGAGCAGCGCGTCGCGCAGCGTTTCGGCATCGAGGCGCGTCGGGCTTTTGCGCCACAGCAGCCGATTGTCGGCATCCTTGGCGAGTGCCATCGCATTGGGCAGCGACGCTTGCTGGTAAGTGGCCGACGTTAGAATCAGTCGCTGTACATGCTTCACGCTCCAGCCGCTGTCGACTAGTTCGCTTGCCAGCCAGTCGAGCAGCTCGGGATGCGAAGGGCGCGCGCCGCTGAAGCCGAAATCGTTCGGCGTTTCGACCAGCCCGACGCCAAAGTGGTAGTGCCACAAGCGGTTGACCATCACCCGCGCGACCAGCGGATTCTTGACATTTGCGATCCAAGCGGCCAGCTTCTCGCGGCGCTCGGCATCGCTGGCGGTGGTGGAGAGGCCAAAGTCGGCCGGCAAACCAACGAGCGACGCGATGCCGCCGGCCGTGACTTCCTGGCGTGGTTGGCCTGGCTCGCCGCGCGCCAGTAAATGCACGGGATGTGGCTTGGTCGACATCACCGCGTACGCTGTCGGCTCGGCATAACGGGCGTGAAGATCTTCAAGCTGCGCGAGTTCGAAGGCCAGCGCCGCATGCTGTTGCTGCTGTGCCGCGGTGAGTCGCGCGAGGAC
>JAEZGD010000392.1 GCA_023417165.1 Planctomycetota bacterium | reverse complement strand
TTTCTCTCGACCGCCTATCGCTGCGTACCCTTATACAGCTTGCGCTGCAAACTCGCCTGGAACGGCGTCCAGTTGCTATCGGTGTTCACATCGTCGCGAATCAGTTGGCCCAAGCTGAAAATCTTGGCATCGAGATTGTCGAGATAGTGCAGCGCTACCGCTTCCAGCGTCATGGGCAGCTTCGGCGAACCAAATTCGTATTCGCCATGGTGGCTAACGATCATGTGCTGCAAGCGCAGCTTGAGTTCGCGCGGGAACTCCTCGCCGCTCAACTTTTCGGCTTCGCGAATCTTGTCGTTGAGAATGCCGACGGCGATCACCACATGGCCGATCAGTTGGCCTTCGTCGCTATAGCCCAGATCGCGCTCGTAGACCAGTTCGTCGATCTTGCCCATGTCGTGCAAAAAAGCGCCCATCAGCAGCAGGTCGCTGTCGATGTCTTTGTAGCGCGGCGCGACGATCGAGCAAAGTTCCATCAAGCTAACGACGTGATCGAGCAGGCCGCCGCGGTAGGCATGATGATTCTTGACGCCTGCAGGGGCGTTGCCGAACCGCGTCATGAAGTCTTCGTCGATCAAAAAGGCTTCCGCCAGTTCGCGCAAACGAACATTCCGCATCCCGCGCAGAAGCTGCTGCAATCGACCCGCCAGGCGATCGACGTCAGCGGCTGCTAGCGTCGTGAAATCGGCTTCGTCGACCGTCTTGGGATCGACGACCTCGAACTTCTGCAGGATGACTTGCAGGTTGCCATTATGAAACTGCGTGGTGCCGCGGACGCGCAGGTAATCGCCGTTATCGAACGCGCTATAGACACTGTCGCTGGCGTTCCACAGCATGGCGGTGATGCTGCCGGTCTTATCGCCAAGGCGGATCTGCAAGTACAGGTTGCCGTTGCGATTGGTGCGCAACTGCTTCTCAGAGGCCAGGAAAACTTCGTCGAGATTCTCGCGTTCACCAAGTTGCGTGATGTAGCGTCGGGCCATTGAGCTCTGGGGACTAGCGGAAGCGAGCGGGAGACAGTGCCTCCCGAAATAAGGTGGGAATTAAGTAATGTAGGGACACGTCGCCGAACTGAAAAGAGGGTCGGGCACCAACTCTGCTGCACGCATACGCAGACTCCGCATTCCGCATCCCGGCAGGGTGTCTTACAATGCCTCTTTCCTTCATTCCAGCGCATAGGACTTCATCATGGCCAAGGCCGCCAAGACCGCGATCACGCCCACCCGCGCCGACGATTATCCCGAATGGTATCAGCAAGTCATCAAGGCGTCGGATCTGGCTGAAAACTCGCCGGTGCGCGGCTGCATGGTCATCAAGCCATGGGGCTGGTCGGTGTGGGAAAATATGCAGCGTGTGCTGGATGGCATGTTCAAAGCCACCGGCCACGAGAACGCTTATTTCCCGCTGTTCATCCCGCTGAGCTTCCTGCAAAAAGAAGCCGACCACGTCGAAGGCTTCGCCAAGGAATGCGCCGTCGTGACGCATCACCGCTTGGAGCCGGGCCCCGATGGCAAGCTGCGTCCCGCGCCGAGCGCGCAACTGGAAGAGCCGCTGATCGTGCGTCCCACCAGCGAGACGATCATCGGTAGCGTGTATGCGCAGTGGGTGCAGTCGTATCGCGATCTGCCGATTCTGATCAATCAATGGGCGAACGTCGTGCGTTGGGAAATGCGCACGCGCATGTTCCTGCGGACGACCGAATTCTTGTGGCAGGAAGGTCACACCGCGCACGCTACGCAGGAAGAAGCGGTCGAAGAAACGATGAAGATGCTCGGCGTCTATGCCGACTTCGCCGAGAACTACATGGCGATGCCGGTCGTTCGCGGCGAGAAGACGCCCGGCGAGCGTTTTCCTGGCGCGGTGAATACCTATTCGATCGAAGCCATGATGCAAGACCGCAAAGCCTTGCAGGCGGGCACCTCGCACTTCCTGGGACAGAACTTCTCGAAGGCGCAGCAGATCAAGTTCCAAAGCCAGCAAGGCCAGGAAGAATTCGCTTGGACCACATCGTGGGGCGTCAGCACGCGTTTGATCGGCGGCCTGATCATGACCCACAGCGACGACGATGGCCTGGTGCTGCCGCCGCGGCTCGCGCCCAAGCACGTCGTGCTATTGCCGATCTATCGTAGCGATGAAGAACGCACGCAAGTGCTGGAATACGTGAACCGCCTGAAGCGCGAACTGGAAGCGCAGCGCTATGACGATCAGCCGGTGCGCGTGATGATCGATGATCGTGATATCCGCGGCGGCGAGAAGAACTGGTATCACGTTAAGCATGGCGTGCCGCTACGCGTCGAAATTGGCCCGCGCGACATGGCCGACAACGCCGTGATGCTCTCGCGCCGCGATACGGGCGAAAAGACGAAGACGCCGTACGATCAACTGGTGGCGAACGTCGCTGCGCTATTGACCGAGATGCAGCAGAACCTGTTTAGCCGCGCGCTGGCCTTGCGGGAAGCGAACACGCAGCAGATCGACACGCTCGACGACTTCCGCGCGTACTTCACGCCGAAGGACGAGAAGAACCCTGAGATTCACGGCGGTTTCGCGTTGTGCCACTGGCACGACGATCCAGCGGTCGACCAACTGCTCAAGGAGTTGAAGGTCACGATTCGCTGCATCCCGCTTGACGCCCCGGCCGAAGAAGGCCGCTGCATCATCACCGGCAAGCCCAGCCAACGCCGCGTGATTTTCGCTAAGGCGTATTAAATCGCAGGCCGCTCGCTCCGACGAGCGGCGAGTGTGGGCGTGGTTGGTAGGCTGCAATGGCAGCAGCCATTCTTGCGGGCAATCAAACATCGCGCCACAGACGTTCCGCAGAGATTTTCATCTCGCGGAGCGAGATGACTACTTACCACTCGATCTGCGAGGCCTCGAAGACGGGGCCTTCGACGCAGGTGCGTTTGTAGTCCCACGAGCCATCGGCATCGCGGACTTTGGCAACGCAGGTGAAGCAAATGCCAATGCCACAGGCCATCGGCGTTTCGAGCGAGACCTGGCACGGCACCCGAAAGTCCTCGGCGATCCGCGAGACGGCGGCCATCATCGGCTCGGGCCCGCAGACCACCACGCGCGTCGTGCCGGAGGCTTCCGACAGCACCTGCTTCAGCAGATCGGTCACGAGGCCATGATGCCCGCGAGTGCCGTCGTCGGTCGCAATCCGCACGTCGATACCAGTGCGCTCGAAGTCCTCGACGCCAGCGAGCAGATCGGCCGAGCGTGCGCCATAGCACAGCGTCACCTTTTGAGCCGGCGGAATTTGGCGATTGCCGAACACCCGCTGGCCGAGAAACTCTTGCGCGAGCACCAAAAACGGCGTCTGACCGATGCCGCCCGCCACCATTACCAGGTGTTCGACCGGCGCGGCCGAAAAGCCGTTGCCCAGCGGTCCCCACACCGTCAGCCGGTCCCCTACCCTGGCGTCCTTGAGGCGGCTGGTGAACTTGCCTTTGACCAGATATACGACATCCAACATGTCGCCGATCACGTTGTAGAGCGCGAGCGGACGACCAATGAGCGGATCGTTGGTATCGGCCAGACGCAGCATCAAAAACTGCCCCGGCACGATCGCCTGGGCGATTTCGGCGCAAGCGAAGCGCACGCGATAGGTGTCACGCGCCAGGCAAACGTTTTCGAGGATCTCGACCGTGCGTTGCACGGCACAGTCGGCATAGTAGGAAGCGTGAAGCGCGCTGGTCATGAACGTCCTTTCCGACGGGCCTGCTTCTTCGCGAATTTCTTGGGCGCACCCATGCCGCGCGGCTTGCCGCCTGCAGCGCCAGGGCGAGCACTCTTGGTTTCTTGACCGCGCGGCGAGCGCGCGAACTTCTTCTGGCCGCGTTTATCGCTACCGCGTTTTTCGCTGCCTCGCTTTTCGGCAGCGCGACGACCTTGCTTCGAGAACTTGCCGGGCACACGCTTGACGCGCTCTTCCGCAGGCGGCGGCGTGGCCCCGTCGTCGTCATCGTCGAAGGCAATGATCGCGCCAGGCTTGCGGGGCGTGAACGGATCGCCGCGCACGCCGGACTCAAAGTGCTGCAAGTCCTCGTCCACCAACACCGGTCCGGTGCTGGCCAGCGCATCGTCCGATTCGTCGATCAGCGGCTCGTCATCATCGTAATCGTCATACGCCACTTCGCGCTCGGGACGCTTGCTGGCTGCAGGGCGACGCTTCGCCTTGGGCGCCTTCTCGCGCGTCTCATAGGCATAGTCGGTCAGCTTTTGCAGCTCTTCTTTGGTGAGCGGTCGATGCGCGCCGACGGGCAGTTCAGAGAGTTTCAAAGGACCAATCTGCACGCGGCGCAGCTTGAGCACTTTGTGCCCGACGGCAGCGAACACGCGGCGGACTTCGCGATTCTTACCTTCCTCCAGCACCATTTCCAATTCGGTGCTTTGCGGATGTTGTTTCTTCAAGCGTAGTGACGCGACGCGCGCGACGCCTTCGGCCAGGTGCACGCCGCGCTGCAAGCGTTCGAGCGTTTTGGGCTCGATTGCGCCGGCGACCACCACGTGATAGGTCTTGGTGGCGCCATAGCGTGGATGCGTCAGCCGGTTGGCCAGTTCGCCATCGTTGGTGACCAGGATCAAGCCTTCGCTGTACTGGTCGAGACGGCCGACGGTAAACAGCCGCTCGCTCGATTTGACGAGATCGACGACGCGGACGCGATATTCGGGATCGTAGTTGGTCGACAGCACGCCAGGCGGCTTGTTGACCATGAAATAGACCGCGCGCGGCTTGCGTAGCACTTCGCCATCGACGCGGATTTCCTGAGTCAGCGAATTGACGCGGGCCCCCAACTCGCTGACCACTTGGCGATCGATCTCGACGCGCCCCTGCGTGATCAGTTCTTCGCACTTGCGGCGGCTGCCCAGGCCAGCGGCGGCCAGCACTTTTTGCAGGCGTTCGCCGGCGGCAGACTCCTGCGGCTGACGGGATTGATGACGGGTCTTCTTGGGCCGGCGCGGAGGCATGATGACAGTCGCAAGTGGTCGAGAGAAACCACTATCTTACTTTACCGGCCGAAGTTTGCCGAGCGGCAGAGTCCGTAGGTTGAAGCCCTGCTTCGACCGATTTTGACGTCACGGAGGGTCGAAGCAGGGCTTCGACCTATGAATCGATGCTACCACTGGGCGGCGCCGGCGGGGGCCTGGTTGCCGCGGATCATCGGATAACGCTGCGAATCGCTCGGGGGGGCGTCGTAGTCGCGGGGGCGAGTGCCGAGGGCTTCGGGGCCGGTATGCGTATCGGGATACGGATCGTGCACAATCGCGTTGTAACGCTGGTACTGCGTCGGACCAGGGTTCAGCCACGCCGGGCGAGCCAGCCCGCGGCATCCCGCCGAGGCGCATACGCCGACCATGATCAGCAGCATCCAAGTTAAGCGCGCATGCATGGTCGACTCCATTCGTGGAAGGGGGCGAATCATAAACGCCCGCCTTGTTGACCGCTAGACGAAATGCTCCCCTCGTCTTACGTCGGTATCGGCCACCTGGGTCGGCCGATGCATCTTTGGCGAACCAGTGCTAGCTGTAGCGACTAGGGGGCAGGTACTGCCGGGCGAGTGGTGCGAAACGCGTCGTCCGAACCGTTAGCGCCGCCTTTGCAAACGGCATCTCCACCAAATAATGCCAGCAGAGGGAGCCCAAACCGGGCTCATTTCCTTGCCGTTGGCCTCAGCGAGTTACGCTTAGCGTAACCCCAGTTCCCATCGAATTCCTCGATAATGAAGAACGCCTTGCGCGTCAGCGGAAGTGCGTTAAAGGCGCTGGAATCGCGGAGTGCCAGCACGGTTTCCAGAATCATTTCGCCAAAAAGCTTCGCGACGCTGACATCGTCATCGGCATCGTTAAGCGTGCGTGATTTTCCACTCGGCAATTTCACGTCGACGGTTCCGCCGTCGCATATCTCTTGGAAGGCGTCACTCCATTTGGGAAACGGCAACATGTTCACATCGTTATCCATGTGGAGCGTCCATTCGCCGTCGCACTCCGCATCCGGGCGAGTATCAAACACAAGGGCGAAGCTACCGTCTTGCGAGAAGTAGTAGCCAAACGTAATCATCGCGATCGGTTCGGAATCGTCCCCAGGACCAAGGTTCTCATAGACAGGATAATCGCGGATACGCTTCTCAATAAAACGACGGATTTTCTGCGAGTCTTTCTGCAGATCGAGTTTCATGAGTGGTTCTCTCGCGGGTTGCCTGGCTCGTTAAAACCGCCAATAACTTATCTACGGCGGATGCCTATCTCCACCAGTTCCGCTTAGCTATCTGAC
Source organism: Planctomycetota bacterium (assembly GCA_023417165.1). Lineage (GTDB taxonomy): Bacteria > Planctomycetota > Planctomycetia > Pirellulales > Pirellulaceae > JAEZGD01. Next base: position 1,100 of record JAEZGD010000392.1, on the reverse strand, counting down.
CGAGAATCAGCCCACTTGCTCCACCAAGGGTTCCTGATGGCTGCCGCGAGAAGGGATGCCTCACTCGCCGCGGACCAAACCACGCCCAGATTTGCCGCTCGGCGGAGCGAGCGGCCTACGTAGCCGGCCTACGGCAAATACATATCCACCAGCATCGCTTCGCCTTCGGGCTGCACTTGAGCTGCGCCGGCGGCGGCGGGCAGCAACGCGGTTTGACCGAGTTCCAACGTTGTCGTGCCGCCGGGCGTGGCCAGATGGACCCGCCCCGCCAGGACCGAGACGATGTGAAAACGGTCGTCGCCGCCCAGCGTTTCGGAGCTCGAAAAGATCCAGCGATCGAGCACGAACTTGTCGCAAGCCACCAGTCGCTTCACGTGCGGGCGATCGGTCGGCTCGGGCGTTTGCGCCGCGACAGGACCAAAGTCATAGTCGATCACCTCGAGCGCCTGGTCGATGTGCAGCGCACGCGGTTTGCCGTCGGGGCCGACGCGGTTCCAATCAAAGATGCGGAACGTCGTATCGCTCGCTTGCTGAATCTCGGCAATCACCAGCCCCGCACCCAGCGCGTGCGGCACTCCGGCCGGAATGAAAATGCAATCGCCGACGCGCGGCTCCAAGACGTGCAGGCAAAGCTCAGTCGTGCCGCGCTCGATTTCGCGGGCAAGCGCCGCCCGGTCGAACCCACGTTTCAAACCTGCATACAGGACGCTGCCAGGCTCGGCCGCCACGACCAGCCACGCTTCGGTCTTGCCGAGATCGGGCGGCGTCATGCGGCTGCCATAGTCGTCGTTGGGATGCACCTGCAGCGAGAGGGCCAGATTCGCGTCCAAGTACTTGAACAGCAGCGGAAACTGCGGTTGCGGATGATGGCAACCGAACAGTTCGGGCCCGTGCTGCGTCACTAGGTCGTGTAGCGATTTTCCGGCCAGCGGACCGTCGGCCACGACGCTTTGATCCTTGCCGTGATCGACAACTTCCCAACTTTCGGCCCAATCGGCCTCCGAGCCAATCGGCTTATTGAGCAGCGTGCCTAGGCGGCGTCCACCCCACAAATAGCGGCGGAAAACAGGCTCAAAGCGAAGCGGAGCAGCGAGCGACAT
>JAEZGD010000379.1 GCA_023417165.1 Planctomycetota bacterium | reverse complement strand
GTTCCGAGGTGCCGCTGATTTCGCGAGCGAAGCGGACACAGCGGGTGCACATCACACAGCGATCGACGAACAGCGTGATCGTTTCGCCGAGTTCGCGGCGACGGCTGGTGAAGGGCTTGATGTCGGCGCGGCGTTCTTCGCGGCCGTATTCAAAGTGATAGTCTTGCAGATTGCACTCGCCCGCCTTATCGCAGATCGGGCAGTCGACCGGATGGCGGATCAGCAGATCCTCTTCGACCATCGCCCTGGCGTTGCGGACGGCGTCGTTGTTGGTGACGATCACCATGTTGTCGGTGACCGGCGTCTGACAGCCGGGTACCAACTTCGGCACCACCGAGACTTCGCCGGTGGCTGGATCCTTCTTGCCAGTCTGCACCAGGCACATGCGGCAACTGGCCACCACCGACAGCCCAGGATGCCAGCAGTAGTGCGGGATATCGACGCTACCTTCGACGCGCGCAGCCGCCTCGATGCAATTCAGGCGTTCGCCTTCCTTGAATTCGACTTCCTGGCCGTCGACGTAAACTTTTGGCATTAGTCTGTACTCGCGCGGTTCATGCCGCCATGTGAATCACCAATCACCCACCACAACGGACCAAGGAAGAGCTTCCTCGAGGCTTCGCCTTGGTCATTAGGATTTGGTCATTGGCATTTGATTTCTAGTGCGTTTCCAAAGTCACCAAGGCCGGAACGGCCTTGGTTTCTAGATAGCCGGTGGGATTGGTGCGCTGGATGTATGCTTCGAGTTCGCTGCGGAACTTCTTCACGCAGTTCTTCATAGGCCAAGCGGCGCCGTCGGCCAGACCGCAAATGGTCGTGCCGGGAATGATGCCGATCGTGTCGCCGATCTCAGCGAGCAGATCGAGATCCTTGAAGCGGCCCTTACCGGCCTTAATGCGTTTCAGAATGTTGAGTGCCCAATTGGTGCCTTCGCGGCACGGCGTGCATTGGCCGCAGCTTTCGTGAGCAAAGAACTGAGCGCTGTTGTGCAGGTAATCGATCATCTGCACGGTCTCGTCCATCACGACTACCGCAGCGGTGCCCAGGCCCAAGCAGCCATAACGGCCCGGTCCAGCAAAGTCGAGCGGGCAATCGAACTCGTCGGCCGAGAGGATGCCCATGCTGATGCCGCCGGGGATGGCTGCCTTCGGCTTGTTGCCGTTACGCATGCCGCCGCCGTACTTGTTGATCAGCTCGTTGACCGTGATGCCCAGCGGCGCTTCATAGCAGCCTGGCTTGTTGACGTGCCCGCTGAGGCAGTACAGCTTCGGTCCATAGCTGCCGGCGTCGCGTGGGTTCTTCGGATCCGGCGGAACGCCAATCGACTTGAACCAATCCGCGCCGCGGCGGCAGATCTGCGTCACGCAGGCGCACGTTTCGACGTTGTTCACGACGGTCGGCTTGCGGAACGCGCCTTCGATCGCCGGAAACGGCGGCTTGATGCGCGGCCAGGCACGCTTGCCTTCCAAGCTTTCGATCAGGCCGGTCTCTTCGCCGCAGATATAGGCCGCTGCACCGCGGTGCACGTACATATCCAGCGAAAAACCGCTACCGAGAATGTTCTTGCCAAGGTAGCCCGCGGCATAGCACTCATCCACCGCGTTCTGAATCCGCTCGTAGCAGAGCGGGTATTCGTACCGCATGTAGAAGTAAGCGGTGCTCGCGCCCGTGGCATAGCAGCTCAGAATGATGCCTTCGATCACCTGATGCGGATCGTCCTCCATCAGGATGCGGTTGTTGAACGTGCCGGGCTCGCTTTCGTCCGCGTTCAAGCAGAAATAGATCGGGCCAGGATGGTCCTTGGGCAGAAAGGTCCACTTCAATCCGGTCGGAAAGCCTGCGCCGCCGCGACCGCGCAGGCCGCTGTTCTTCACGTACTCGCGCAGCTCGGCCGGCTTCATCTCGGCCAGCGTCTTGCGCAGGGCCGCGTAACCGCCGGTGCTTTCGTACACCTCGCGGGTGAAGCTGTTCGGCTTGCCGACGTTGGCTAGAAGTACAGGTTCAAAATCAGACATGGTTTCTAGGTTCCCAGTTCCAAGCTTGGCACTTGAAACTTGCGACTTGGCGCTTACTTGGCCGGCTGGGTCTTCCACTCTTCGAGCAGCTTGTCGGCTTGCTCGGTTGTCACTTTCGAAAGCAGCGTCTTATTGGCCAAGACGCACGGAGCGTGTTCGCAAGCGCCCAGGCATTCGGCGTACTCGATCGTGACCGAGCCATCGGCCGTGGCCTCGCCTGGCTGGGTGCCGGCCTTATGGCACATGTGTTCGAGCAGTTGATCCGCGCCGAGCAGGTGGCAGGCGATTGAGCGGCACACCCAAGCCCGCGTCTGACCGTGCGGCGCATCCTGCTTGAACATGCCGTAGAACGTCAGCGTGTCTTGCACTTGCGCCGGCGCCAGTTCGAGCAGTTCGGCGATCTCGACCACCGCTTGCAACGGCACGTAACGCAGCCGTTCGTTCACGATATGCAGCGCCGGCAGCGTCACCGCCTGGCGCGTAGGATAGCGAGGAAAGTACGCCTTGATCTCGGCGACCATCTCGTCGGTCAGGATGCGCTGCGGCGCACCGTTACCGCTGGTGGCAGTCGTCGAGGCTGGAACCGAATTGGCCATGATTGGTGTGTTACTGGTTTGGTTTAACCCGGAGCCAACGGCGACGGCGTCATCACCGCCGGGCGAAACATGGACTAACGATCGAGCTCTGCCGCAATGATGTTAAGGCTGCCGAGCACCGCCACGACGTCGCTCAGGGTATGACCCTTGATCAAATACGGAAAGATTGCGAAGTGGATGTAGGACGGCGGACGGCAGCGAGCGCGATACGCAACGTTGCTGCCATCGCCAGCCAAGTAGAAGCCGAGTTCGCCGTTGGCGGTTTCTTGCGCGCCATAGACTTCTTCGACCGGCACGGTAAAACCGCGATTGGTCATCACCATTTCGAAGTGCGTGATCGTCCCTTCGATGGTCTGATAAACGTCCTGCTTGGACGGCAGCGATTTGCGTTCGTCGAGGCTGACATTGATCGGTCCCGCGGGGATATTCTCCACCGCTTGCTGCAAGATCTTCAGGCTCTCGCGAATCTCGCCCAGGCGAACATAGTAGCGGGCGAAGCAATCGCCGGCCTTGGCACAGCAGACGTTGAAATCGAAGTCGGCGTAAGCCAAATACGGTTCGTCTTTGCGCAGGTCGCGCGTGACACCGCTGGCGCGCGCCACCGGCCCCGTCGCACTGCGATTGATCGCCTCTTCCTTCGAGAGCAAGCCGACGTCCTTGGTGCGATCGACAAAGATCCGATTGCGATTGAGCAACCGTTCCATGTCGTCCAGCGTCTTGGGAAACGTCTTGAGGAAGTTGCGAATCTTCTCGATCACCAGCGGCGTGATGTCTTGCGACAGACCGCCGACGCGCGTGTAGCTATTGGTGAAGCGAGCGCCGCACAACGTCTCGAAGATGTCGTAGATGACTTCGCGCTGATAGAACGCGTACAAGAAGAACGTAAACGCGCCGGTATCGAGCCCCATCGCGCCGGTGCTCAGCAAGTGATCGCTGATGCGGGCCAATTCGGACACGATCACGCGGATGTACTTGCAGCGCGGCGTCACTTCCAGGCCAATCAGCTTCTCGACCGCGCCGTGCCAGGCCACGTTGTTGGCCATCGGCGAGATGTAGTTCATGCGGTCGGTGACCGTCACGTACTGATTGAAATCGAGATGCTCGCCGATCTTCTCAAAACCCGAGTGCAAAAAGCCAATATCGGGCACCGCATCGACGATACGCTCGCCATCGAGCTTCAAAATGAGACGCAGCGTCGTGTGCGTAGCGGGATGCTGCGGACCAAAGTTAAGCGTCCACAGGTAGTCCTGCTCGGACTTTTGAATATCGGAAAATTCGGGGTCAGCCAGCGAAATTGGCATCGTTTACGTTCCTTACGCTTGCGCGCGGCGAATCGGCGTGAAGTTATGCCGCTCGCCACGTCCACGCAGCGGGTAGTCCTTGCGCAGCGGGTGGGCCGCAAACTCTTCTGGCAACAAGATTCGGCGCAGGTCGGGATGCCCCTCGAACACGATGCCGAACATGTCGTACACCTCGCGCTCCATCCAGTTCGCCCCTTCCCACAGCGGCACCACCGACGGGATCGTCAGTTGCGGCTCGTTCAAGAAGGTGCGCACCGTCAGGCGATCGTTCTCGGCAATGTTGGTCAGCAGGTACACCAAACCAAAACGATCGGTGGCGTCGCGATAGTTCAGGTAGTCCACGCACGTGATGTCGACCAGATAGTCGTATCCGTGCGACTCCTTCAGATACTTCAGCGACTCATAGCACTGAGCCGCAGGAATCACGACGCGCGTATCGCCACGAAACTCGCTGACCGCGAGATCGGCATAGCGCGACTTCAAAGCTTCAAGAACAGCAGGACGCGTCGGCATGGCGGCAAACCTTTCGTTAGCGAGAGAGCGCCGGACCATAGGGCGACTGCCCCACAATCGGCAACTCCAGCAGCGCTCGCTTGGCCATTTGCCGCTGAGCAGTCTTGAACTCGCTGCCCATGATCGTGCCTTCCCGCTGGATCTTGTCCTGCAGGTCGATGATCGCCTGAATGAGCTGTTCTGGCCGGGGCGGGCAACCCGGAATGTACATATCCACCGGAATGAACCGGTCGATGCCCTGCACCACACAATAAGTATCGAACACGCCGCCCGTTGAAGCACAGGCACCCATGCTGATGCACCACTTGGGCTCGTGCATCTGCGACCAGATGCGTTGCAGCACAGGCAACATCTTCATCACGACGCGGCCAGCGACGATCATGAGATCGCACTGCCGCGGGCTGAAGCGGAACACCTCTGCGCCGAACCGGGCGAGATCGTGCTTGCTTGCGCCGGTCGCCATCAGCTCGATACCGCAACAGGCAGTCGCAAACGGCATGGGCCACAAGCTGTTCTTACGACACCAGTTCGCCAATTCGTCGAGCTTGGTGACCACGACGTTATCAGGAAGTTCTAACGCCACCGGAACACCCCTTTCCGCCAGGCATAGACCAAGCCCAGCGCCAACAAGGCGATAAAGACCAGCACCTCGCCGAAGACAAGCGTGCGATCAAACCCGAGCGACATCCCCTCGGCCAATTTGGCTTCGACGTCGATCCCCTGGGGACTGCGGCTCGCTACCGCCCACGGATATAAAAACAACAACTCAACGTCGAACAGCAAAAAGGCGATCGCGACCAAGTGAAAGCGCACATCAAACCGCTTGCGCGCATCGTGGATCGGATCCATGCCGCTTTCGTACGGCATTTCCTTCACGGGACTGTTACGGCGTGGTCCGATCAGGCTACCGACAGAGAGCAGTCCGATCGCAAGACCGGCAGCTCCCCCGACGAAGAGCAAAATCGGCAGGACGTGGCTTTCCATAAGCCTTTATGACGTTGAATGTTATGGCCTTCGAAGTCACTTTGTGAATCTTATCACAAAGGGGGACCGAAGAAAACCCGACCACAGGGTCGGGCGATGTCCAGCATCGTATCGAGCGCTTGAAAGGTGGTCAACGCCCCCAATGAAGTGCCCCTTGCCTGCGCAATGTGAACATTCTCTATCGGCAGCCTTCCCCTTCCCACTCTAGCCAACCCGGGCAAATTCAAAGTGGGCGTTCGCGGACCGCCACCGCCGACTTAGGGGCGGAGAATCTGCCCCATCGAGGAATGTGGACCTGTTGCAGTGGCACACATCGAGTACATTAAAAGGTTTGGGAAGTTTCGGCGATTTCGTTCTTTCATTGACCCCCAGGCTGACTCTTTTCCATGTCGAGTGCGAAAGTCAACTGGGATCATTGTTTGCAGCATGCCGCCCTGACCGACATTGGCATGCGCCGGGCCAACAACCAAGATTCCCATGCGGTCGTGATCGCCGACACGATCAAAACGTGGGAAGAACGTGGCCATCTCTTGATGGTGGCCGACGGCATGGGCGCACACGCCGCGGGCGAGCTAGCGAGCAAGCTGGCCGTCGATGGCGTGCCGTTTCTGTATCACAAGTATCGCGACCAATCGCCGCCCGAGGCGATGCAATCGGCGATCTTGGAGACGAACGCCGAGATCAATCGCCGCGGCAAAGCGAATAGCGACTTCCACAACATGGGCACCACCTGCACGGCGCTCGTGTTGTTGCCTCAAGGAGCGATCGCCGCCCATATCGGAGACAGTCGCGTCTATCGCCAGCGCGGCGATGTGATCGAGCAACTCACTTTCGATCACAGTCTGGTCTGGGAAGTACGCGCCAGTGGCCAACTGCCTGCCGGCTGCGATGCAGGACGCATTCCCAAGAACGTGATCACGCGCTCGCTCGGCCCGCACGCCACGGTGCAAGTCGACGTCGAAGGTCCGTTTCCCATCGAAGTCGGCGACACCTTCTTGTTGTGCAGCGATGGCCTGACAGGCCAAGTCGAAGATGACGAGATTGGCGCGATCCTCAGCGTGCTGCCGCCGAAAGACGCAGCGCAAGTGTTGGTCGATCTCGCCAACTTGCGCGGCGGTCCCGATAACTGCACCGTCTTGATTGCGAAAGTGACCGGCCCCGAGCTCGCTTCGGCCGCCATTCGTGCCGAACCGCTGACCGTTGGCATCGATCAAAAGAAGCCGGCCGTTCATCCTGGCATGTGGATCGGCGCTGGCGTCTGCTTTTTAGCCGCGATCGCGTTGGGGATGCTGAATGTGGTGATTGGCGCTCTGATCGCCGGCGGTGCGGGAGCGCTCATTCTGTGCATTGCACTTATTTTGCTCAGTAGTGGCCGGGGCGGCATTGCTTTGGTGGGCGGCAAACGCCTGGGCAAAGGTCCTTATGTGCGCGTCAGTTGTGCGCCGGGCGACACGCTGATCGAGAAGCTCAGCGAGACCATTCACAAGCTGCGCGAGACCGCCTTCGAGCGTCAACTTTCGATCGATTGGTCGAAGATCACGCAAAGCTGCACCCAAGCCGAAGAAGCCCGCAACGCGAAGCGTCCGGCCGAAGCGGTGCGGGATTATTGCCGCGCCATCACCGAGATGATGCAAGAGCTGCGATCGTATAATCGCAAAAAGGCCAGCGACTCAAGCGTGCTGTAACTGCGTTATACGCGACAGCGCATTCTCTAATCGGCGTTTTGGCTCGTGCCGTTCGGCATAGCGCTGACAACGATCCAAGATGCGCTGCATCTGCCGCTGGGCCATATAGCGTTCGCTCAGGCGCGTGAGCCCAATTCCCACGCGTTCGATCAGATACCGCGAACGCAAATAATACGACCAGCGCGAATACCTGCCCGCCGCGCGCATTGTCTGCGCATAGCTGGTCGAATCGATGTCTACGCGTGGGGAATCGGTTTTCGCCAGCAGCAGGCCCAGTACGCGTTCGTGCGGGCGACTGACGGTGCGTTCGATGCGAAAGCCCGTCTTGGCGGTCAGCATCCGCAACGTCTGAATCGTGAAGTTATAGATGTGTGCGTAATGAAACTGCTTGCCAGGCGCAGCGTGCGGCAAGCCAAAGTTGGGCACCTCGACATAAAGCTTGCCCTGCGGTCGCAGCAGCCCGGCGATTTGCCGCAGCGCGCGCGTGGGATGCGGCAGATGCTCTAGCACATGCACCAAAAGCACCACATCGTAATCGCCTGACGCAGGCAAGTCTTCGAGCGTGCACGACTGCACTTGCGCATGCATTTTCTCGCGAGAAAACGCCGAGAATCCCGCGCCCGGCTCGACACCGCTCGCGTCGAAGCCCGCCAGCGCAAAGTTCATCACATTGCAGCCGATGCCCGAACCGATCTCCAGCATGCGACTGCCCGGCGTCAGCGAAGAACGCAATCGCTGCAGCAAGCGCTGCCCGCGATGCCATTCGCGCACGACTCGGTAAGGCGATGGCTGATATTCGCCGTGGTACTCGCAGCGATAGACCTCGGCATAATAGCGCTGCAGTTCTTCGTCCGCCGGAATCGTCGCATGCGCTATTAGTCCGCAAACGCGACATACCGTGGTCGGCAGCGAACCGCCATGGCGATCGCGCGTGGCGAGTAATTCGAAATCGTTTTGCCCGCACAGGTCACAATTTTGATCGGCCGTCATGCTAGCATCCTTGCACCGGTCTGATTCCCACCTGCAGCGGGATTGCGCGGAGAGTATCGTGCGATGGCACTTTGGTCAACAGAAACCTTTACGGTCCTGCGCTGGGATTTGATCGACGGAGCCCGCCTCCGTGACGGCCAACCGCTAGCAGAAGCTCGGATTGCCCTGGCCCTGGCAGTGGTGTTACACTGCCACCCGCTGTGACGCGCCAGGCGCGTTGAATCGGCCAGGAGGGCCGGTCTCTCGTCACAGCACCAAGCGACAAGGAGGTCGCTGTGCTCGCGCGGGTCCCCATTCAGAACAAGCTGCTGCTCGGCGTCGCCTTGTTATTGGCGATCGTCGCGGGGCTCTCGTTCAGTGGATTCCGCGGCGTCTATGCCTATCGCGAACTGGCGCGCGGCATCAGCCAGCGCGCCAATGAATTGCCGCTGGCCGCCGATCTGACGCGCCGCGTCGGCGAATTGCGGATGACGCTCTCCGATGCGCGACGCAAGCCAGACTTTCACACCACGCCCTGGTCGGCTCCGTTACATAGCCAGGCGTTGCGTGAAGAGTTCCGCACCAACCTGGCCGGCGTCCAAGAAGCACTGCGCAAGTATCAAACCAAGCTGGAAGAAGGCGATCCGACCGACACGCTCATCAGCGACAATCGCTTGGAACTCGAAACCGTCGCCAAGATCGAGAGCACGCTGAACCGCATCAAAGCCACCAATCGCGACGAAGATTGGCTGCTGGACGAAGTGCGCGTGGTTACGCTCAGCGCTGAACTGGACGACCTAGCGCGACTCTCGAATGAACTGCCGAGCTTCTTGCAGCAACGCATGCACGGCCTCGCGGACGAGGTGCGCGTGCAGTACCGCACTTTGATCACCATCACCTGGAGCACCGCCATCGCGGCGATTGTGCTGCTGGGCACCGCAGTGCTGTGTGGCTATAGCTGGATCTTCCGTCCGCTGCGCGAACTGGTGATGGGTTCGCGCCGCGTGGCCAGCGGCGACTTCAACTATCGCATTCGCTTGCCCAACCAGGACGAGATCGCCGAACTGGCCGCCGCCATGAACGGCATGACCGAGCGCTTTCAACAGATTCGCGACGATCTCGATCACCAGGTGCAGCAGCGCACGCAGGAAGTCGTGCGCAGCGAGCAACTCGCCAGCGTCGGCTTTTTGGCCGCCGGTGTCGCGCACGAAATCAACAATCCGCTGGCCGCCATCGCCATGTGCGCCGAATCGCTCGAGATGCGGATGCACGACATTATCGTCGCCGACGATCAAGCGCCCGACGACGAGCATAACGAAGAAATCACCATCTTGCGCAAGTATTTGCGCCGCATTCAGGACGAAGCGTTTCGCTGCAAAGGCATCACTGAAAAGCTGCTCGACTTCTCGCGCATGGGCGATGTTGAGAAGCAAAGCACCGACCTGGTGGAACTGACCGAAGGGGTGATCGACATGGTTCGTCACCTCGGCAAGTACCGCGAAAAGCAGGTCGAGTTCTCGGTCGCGCAACCCGTCATCGCCGCGGTGAACGCCCAAGAGCTGAAGCAAGTCTTGCTGAACCTGGTCACCAATGGTCTCGACAGCCTGGAGCCAGGCGGTGTCGTTACTGTTGAACTAGGCCGCACCGCCACGCATGCGCAAATCATCGTCCGCGACAACGGTTGCGGCATGACGCCCGAAGTCCTGAAGCATTTGTTCGAGCCGTTCTTTACCCGTCGTCGCGACGGCCAGGGAACGGGCCTGGGTTTGTCGATCACGTACCGCATTGTCGAAGAGCATGGCGGTCGCATCGAAGCGACAAGCGCCGGCCCCGGCCGCGGCAGCCAATTCCGAGTTACTTTGCCCCTTGTTCAATCGCAGCACCATGAAAAACGCCAAGCCGCTTAACGGATTGAAAATCCTGTTCGCCGACGATGAGCCGGCCTTGCAGGAATTGATGAGCCTCGAGCTGCCGCGCATGGGGCACCAGGTGACTGTCTGTCCCGATGGCAACATCGCGGCTGCGGCCCTGTCGCGCAATACCTACGACTGCCTGATCGTCGATCTCGACATGCCAGGCATGAACGGCATTCAAGTGCTGACGCGCGCCAAAGAGCTCTCGCCTGATACCGAGGCGGTCGTGCTCACCGGCAAGTCGACGCTCGAATCGGCCGTCGCCGCGCTCCGCCAAGGCGCCTTCGACTACCTAACCAAGCCCTGCAAGCTGGTCGAACTGCAAGCGCTGCTGAAACGCGTTTCCGACAAGCGCCAGCTCACCAACAAGTATCGCGCAATCAAGCGCCAACTCGAACGGGCCGAAGGCTCGCCACGATTGGTCGGCAACAGCTCGTCGATGCAGCGCGTCCATCAAATGATTTCGAAGGTCGCGCCGACGAATTCGACCGTCATGATCCTCGGCGAGACCGGCACCGGTAAAGAACTCGTCGCCCGCGCGCTGCACGAACAAAGCGCTCGCTCTGAGCAACCGTTCGTGGCGGTCAACTGCGGCGCGCTGCCCGAAGCGCTGATCGAAAGCGAACTGTTCGGCCATCGCAAAGGCGCATTCACCGGCGCGGACGAGCAACGCGTCGGCCTGTTCGAAGTCGCGCACAACGGCACGATC
>JAEZGD010000368.1 GCA_023417165.1 Planctomycetota bacterium | reverse complement strand
GGGCGAGGAAATTCCATTGATCGCCCGAATTGTGGCCGTTGCCGACGCTTATGACGCGATGGTCAGCGATCGTCCCTATCGCCAAGGCATGCAGGTCGAAAAGGTCGAGGAGATCTTTGCGAAGGGTGCCGCGCAGCAGTGGGATAAACGCGTCATCGACGCCTATTTTGCCACGCGCGAAGAGATACGCGAGATCAGCCGCCGTGAGCGCGCCAACCTGTCGCTCGATGTGGCGCGCTGGACCTAGCTTGCTACAATTGCCAGCATGGCGCGCTTGGAACATGACCGCGAAGATCTGCTCGCAGAAGCGACCGCGCTGGTCGAGCGCATGGAACTGCGCGTGCCGCACGAAACGGAGCCGGTTGTGCTAGGCCTGCGGCGCGATGGCTGCTTGAGCATCTATTTTGGCGCTGATCCGGCGCTGCACTTCAATGCGTCGCATCAATTGCGGCGCGCCTACTGCGGCGGCGAACTGCTGAAGGCCGAGCGCGGCCAACTCGTGGGTTTGCACCGCCAACGCACTACATCCGAATTGCAATTGGTGCGTCACGAGCGCGATGCGGACGCGCAATCGCAACTGTTGGCGAGTTGGCAGACGCGTGTGGAACTTCTACAAGCCACGCTTAATCGCGGCGAAGTCCAGGTGATGCGCCACGTGCCGGCCGAATTGCCGGCACTCGATCGCGCTCGCCAGTGGCTGAGCTTCATTCCCTCGCCCTGGCAAGTGGCCGCTACGCCGCACGCCCGCTAAGGCAGATTCACCACCTGCCCGTCGTCGGGATCGACAGCTGTTCGCAACACCTCAGGCTGGACTTCGGCAGAAATAAAGCGAACCGAGCCATCGAACATCCCCATCGTCACGCCCTGACTGTAGGCGGTGTTGATTTGACCTGGCTGCGCATCGCGCATGTTGCGAATCTTGAAGTCGAGTTGCGCAGCATCTAAGTCGGTGGGCTGTGTCCAAATCACGCCGCTGCCATTCACCTCGGTCAGTGCGATTGTGTTGGACGTGCCATCGGTAATCTTATTGACAGAAATCTTCGCTTGGGGATCTTCAAAAATGGTTCCCTTGCCAGCAAATAGCAGATAGCTGGTGTGATTGCGATTCTGGGGTGTGGGTTCTTCAAAGGGCGAGCGAAAGATGCGCGGCATCGATTCGGCCACGGCCAGATTCTCGGGACTGTCCCAAGGCTTGCTGAAATCGTATTGCGCGTGCAGCGACGCTTGTTCCATATACGGCAAAATCAGGACGCGCCAACTATGCATCGGCTTGCCGTTGGCATCGGGAATATAGGCCGGCGGAAACTGCCCATGGACGCTTTCATAGTTGTGCAATGCCAGCAGGATTTGCTTCTCGTTATTGGCGGATTGCATGCGGCGCGCTGCAGTACGGCTGGCCTGTACGGCAGGCAACAGCAGCGCAATCATTACACCACCACAGCCCAAAAGCACAACCAAGCCGATGACGCCCACGATCAGCAGGATGCCGCCAATACCCGCATTCGACCCAGCCGGCTTGGTAGGCGTGAATTGAGCCGGACCACCGGGTACGACCACGCTTTTGCCGCACGCCGTGCATGGTCCCGTAGCACCCGCGTAACGCTCTTCGGCCGTTTGCACGCCGCCACAATGCGGGCAAGTGAACTGGATCGCCATCGTCGTTTCTCGAAAACTAGATCAAAGAAGCCGAGCACCATCTGCTGCGGCTTGTTTTAATCTAACGAGAAACGAGCGGCGTGGCTACTTGCGAGGGGGCCGATATTGGGGGCGCGTTAGAGTTCCAGGTCGACGCGGCGCCGTTCGACGAAACTTTGCTTGGCGGCCAGCACCACCTGCAGCGCGCGATAGGCATCTTCCAGGTCGCTGATTTTGCGCACCAGGCTGGTGACGCCACGATGAAAGAGCGTCAGCAGTTGTTCGCCGACAGGGCGTTCGCTGTCAAGCGATTCCATGTGCCGGCCAGCTTCGTCGAACCACGTGAGCGTTGCTGGCAGATCCACAAACGCAATGCCGCGCTCGCAACAAACTTGCAGCGCGGCTGGTGGGCGGAACGAGATTGCCTCATGCCAGTAAGCAGGAATGTAATGCCCCGTGCTGATCTGCGCGGTGGCTCCCATGCCTGGCTCATCGGTCGGAGAAAAGTCGAGGCTCATCATGTGGTAGTCGGCTTGCTGGCCATCGGGGCCGGCGTGCCGAACACCAACGACCGAGGTGGGCTCTTCACCCACCACATAGCGACACCAGTCCACCAACTCCATCAATTCGCGCGTGTCGCTGTGCGGCTGTTTGCCATTACGCCGGGCGGCGCCAGCCTTTTCAACAGCGCGACGTTGGTGGCAAAACAAGAGTCGCGGCTTGCCAAGACGCGTGCAAATCAGCTCTTTAAGCCGCAGCGTCGCCGGCGCCTGGCGACGCGGAAACTCGGCCATAAAGGCAATGCCTGACTGCTCGACGCGGTCGCGCAGTTGGCGCGCTTGTTCGATATCGATATCGAGTCCCGCGGCACAGTACACCGCTTTGCCAGCATCGCAAGCAGCGATGATCGGCAGCAAACCATACCAATCCGGCGACAGGATTAAGATGGCGTCGATATCGGGGCGCTCGGCCAGCGCGCGAAAGCCATCGACGGGCTGTGCATTGAATTCGCTCGCCGCTTGCTCGGCCAAGAGCGCCACTTCGTTACAGACGGCGCGAACCTCAAAGCGATCTGCCAGCGAGCGTAACGCCGGACGATGGCGAGTTTCCCAAGCTTCACCGAGGCCAATGATGCCAACGCGTAATTTCATCCGCGCATTTACCGTGGGTTGGTCGCTGAATGTCAGGCCACCCATTAAGGGAATGAACTTGGCCGCAAACTAGCTAGCAGAGGCCCCAGAGATTATAGCGGACAGATCCGCACCAACTCAATCATTATCGGTCGTGGCTGCACAGAAGTTATTGCCCCGCCAAAGTTTGCGGAATAGGAAGCCTGCTGGTCACGCCATGGCATGAAAGTTGGGCCCCCGGTGTTTTCCCGCATAACCGTGAAAAAAGGTACAGCTAAAGGTTGCATCAAGAAGCAGGCCCTTTATACTCGCTATCGGCTTTTCTCCTAGCCACAAAGTTTGACGGGATTCACAAGGCTACTTTGTCGGCAAAGGAACGCCAACCTCTCCAACCCTGCCAGATTGCTCCCCCTATTGGAACTGACCGGGGAGGACTGTAGCTCAAGGATGCTGCACCTCGGTCTCTCCGCTTCAAAAGGAACTTGAAACGATGACCGGAATGGCCGCCACTGTGCTGCTGCAGGCTGCGCTGTTAACGACGGGTGCTCAGCCTTATGAGGATGCTTT
>JAEZGD010000363.1 GCA_023417165.1 Planctomycetota bacterium | reverse complement strand
CCCTTTTCATGCCGGAAACAGAACGAAAAAGCGTGTACTCGCGATGCCCGAACTCCCACCATCTCGCAGAGCGAGATGACTATGTAGGCCGCTCGCTCCGCCGAGCGGCGAATCTCTGCGTGGTTCGTCCGCCCAGAGTTAAGCGTCTCTTCTCCCGACGACTAAGCGGAACCCAGGTAACCTTCGCAGGCACATATGTTCCGCAGAGACTTTCATCTCGCGGAGCGAGATGGCTACAAAGAGGCGAGCGTTTAAATCGCTTCGGGGCCGCGTTCGCCAGTCCGAATGCGCACGCAGTCTTCCATGGGCAGGACAAAGATCTTGCCATCGCCGATTTCGCCTTTGTCGCCGGTGCGCCCACCGCGGATGATGGCGTCGATCGTTGGTTCGACGAAATCCTCGTTCACGGCGATCATCAACTGCACTTTGCGCAGCAGGTTGACCGAAAACTCGTGCCCGCGATAGACCTCGGTGTGCCCCTTCTGACGACCAAAGCCTTGGCAGTCCATCACCGTTAAACGGAAGACTTCGACTTCGGTAAGAGCCGCTTTAACCGCTTCCAGCTTGTTGGGCTGAATGATCGCGATGATGAGCTTCATGAACGACGGACCAAGGCGAGAGGAATGTTGCGAGCCAGAGGTGAATCTAGCCCGCTGGCGACAAGCGAACAAGGTGCATGACGACGTTACGCCGCGCGCCGATGCTGTGGCAAGAAACAAAAAATACCCCGGCCTGGACAGGTGAGGCGGACACCTGTCCAGACCATGGGGGTATCCTTCTGGCCCAGGCAAGAGCCGAAGAATCGAACGGAAACACTGCACTTCCCATTGCCCGTCGCCGCGGGTCCTCTCCTCCCCACGGCAACGGACAACAGAAGTACGCAAGTATGCGGTGATGGCTGACACACGCGGCAGCATGGTCTTCGCCAGATGTCGCTACATAAATGCAAGCGCCGTGCCAGTACGAAAAAGAAGCTGCTTTTGCGCGCACCAATGCAACGCAAATATCAGACATAGAAGCACTTAGAGAAAGCGAGAAGCCATCTGCATGTGGCTTACTCGTCAACACCAAGGCATGGCCTTGCATAGAGTTGCAGCAATGCTCGTCGCGCGAGCAGGCAGTCAATAAAAAACAGCCGCCTGCACGGAGGGGATGGGCAGGCGGCTGATGCAGATCGAAGCTAGGAGCAAGCGAGTTATCGCTAGCCGAGGGCGCGATACGGGGTCGCACCCTCTCTGTGGTTGCTTACCGATCGCTTACCACAGGACCACGGCGTCGAGGCCGTAGACCCATTGGCTGCTTTCGGTGCCGTCGCCGAAGGGAGGTCCGGCGGCGTTCACGCCGTCATACCAGTCGTAGCGTACTTCGGGACGCACGATCAGGTTGGCGTGCGGGGTCCAGTTCAGACCCAGGCTGATCTCGTAGAAGTTGCCTGCGTAACCGCCCGGCGTGGCCGAGACGTTGCCCAGGTCGGCGCCGTTGTCGGGACGCACGCCCGCGACGCGAACGCCGTCGTCATCACGGAACCACTCGGCCCGCACACCGGCCTTCCAGCAGTCGTTGATCGTGTAGAACAAGTACTGGTTGATGCCGTACCACTCCGCGTCCTGCTCGTCGGCGAAGAAGTCTTTCTGCCAGCCGTGATCGTGCTGGAACACGTAGTTCCAGCGATCGTTGATCGAGTAGTTAAACACGAAGCTGTACAGGTTACGGGTCGTGGCCGAGGCGGCCGGGTTGGGCGCGCCTTCCGTGCCGCTGATGCCGGTCAGCGTCAGGGTGTAGCGCTCGTGATCCGGCGTATAGACCACACCGCCGATGCCGGCGATGCGATCGGTCGGACCATCGAAGCGATCCCAGCCGTTGACCAAACCGCCGATGAACGACCAGTTATCGCTGTACTTCCATGTCGCCAGCGCACCGGTGTGGCTGAACGGCTCGCCGTACTGCATGGTATAGGCATGCGTGGCGAAGAAGTTGTTGGGCGCGGTCACCACTTCGTAGCCGATCGGCGTATAGAAGCGACCGACCTTGACCGACAGGTCGTTGTAGCCGATTTCGCCGTAGGCTTGCGGCGTCACCAGGCCATAGTAGGGGCTGCTGTTCCAGCCATCCAGCAGCGCGCCGGTGGCGGGATCGGTTTCCCAACCGACCTGCGTGTTGTAGACCCAGTCGGTGCCGTACAGCACGTCGAAGCGACCGCCGAAGTCCCAACCGCAGCCGCCGGTGTCGATCGTCTTTTCGATCACGCCGTAGAGCTGGTTGATCTGGCCGTCGTTGCGGTCGGCGAAGGTCACCGGACCGTTGTAGTTGCTGTCGGTATTGCGGCTATTGGTGAAGATGCCGCCGTTGACCCAACCATAGACCTTGACGCTGCGGTCCTGGTTGAACAAGCGCCACGGTTCGCAAACTTCCGCTTCCGGTTCGGCGCACACATCGCACGCGCCACCGTCAAACGCCGCGCCGTCATAAGCCAGCGGTGCGTTGTCGACGATCGGCGCAGGCACGTCGCTCGGCGAGGCTTGCGCGTCGCCTTGATCGTAATAGCTGTGCGCATAGTTGGTCTGCTGCACCGACGACGGTTGCCGCAGTCCCGCAGCTGATACAGTGCCGCCATAGACGGCACAGTAGATGGCGGCTGCAAGCGCCACTTTATTAAACTTCATATCCGGTTTCTCCCCAATCCTGTTGAGTTGGCTGCACGCATCGGTGCGTGCTGGTGTGTTCCATCACACGAGTCGGGCGGGTGGCCTTTGGGAGGGCAGCTTCGAGACGTTGGCTGGCGAGTCGACCGCGTTGCGATTCCTTTTAGATTGCAACGTGTGCCGAACGCTCCCGAGGGTTTAGTTACAGTGTTGCTATCGGATGAGCGAATCGACGCAGTTCACAGCAACGAACACTCAGAAAGCCAACTTCCGGCAAAGCGCCGAGGGAATCTGCGAAAGCTTGTCGGTTATACGAGTTGGCGCGCCGCCCACAGACAACTGACTGAGGGGTGACTACGCAAGGATCAGCGCAGAGCCATGCATTTCGCTGCAAAACCAGCAACGTATGCCAATGTGAAGCTGTAACAAAGATGCCGCGCACACGGTGGCAAAGAATGCCGCCTAGAGAAAGTGTGCGCGTTACTCGGGATCTGTTGCAGACCGATCGGCGCTGCTATTCGGCGAACAGCGCGTCAACGAACTGATCCGCGTTGAAGAGCGCGAGATCCTCGGCCTTTTCGCCGATGCCAATGTACTTGACCGGCAGTTCAAACTGCCTGCGAATCGGAATGACGACGCCCCCCTTGGCCGTGCCGTCCAGCTTTGACAAGACGATGCCGGTGCAGCCTGCCGCCTCGGAAAAACCTTTCGCCTGGCTGATGGCGTTTTGCCCGGCGGTGGCGTCGAGCACCAACAGCACTTCGTGCGGCGCGTCAGGAATCAGCTTCGTCACCACGCGACGAATCTTGGCCAGTTCGTTCATCAGGTTGGTTTGCGTCTGCAACCGCCCTGCCGTGTCGAGGATGCAGATATCGGCCTTCTTTTCGATCGCCGTTGCCACAGCGCGATGCGCAACACTCGCGGGATCGCTGCCTTGTTCGGCGGTGACGATATCGGCTCCCAAACGCTCGGCCCAGATCTTCAATTGCTGCACGGCCGCCGCGCGAAAGGTATCGCCAGCGCCGAGAACAACCGACTTGCGTTGGTCTTTGAACAGCCGCGTGAGTTTAGCGATGGAAGTGGTTTTGCCAGAGCCGTTGACTCCCACGACCATTACGACCGTCGGACCATTGGGCGAGAACACGATCGGCGTCTCGGGCTGCTGCACCAGTTCGCGCACTTTCTTGCGAATGGTCTGCAGCACGTCGTCCATATGCACGACCCGCGCGCGGAAGTCGACCGCCACTTGCTCGCGGATCTCGCTGGCGGGGCCTGCGCCCATATCGGTGCGCACCAGGATGGCGAACAGTTCATTCAAGAACTGATCGTCGACCAGCCGCCCTTCTTTTTTGAAGAGGTCACGGACGTCGGTGTTCAGCACCTGGGCCGTCTTCTTCAGGCCCTGCTTAAGTGTATCGAACCAGCCCATAGGAAGTGGTCAGTCTGCGGTGGTGGGAGCGGTGCAGCGAGGAGGACAGCTATTTGTTCTTGTCTTGCAGGAAGCGATCGAGGATGCCGTTGACGAACTGCGCCGACTGCTTCGAGCCAAATCGCTTGGCCAGTTCGAGCGCTTCGTTAATGGCGACGCGCGCCGGCGTTTCGGTAAACATGATCTCGAACGCACCCAAGCGCAAGACATTGCGATCGGTCGCCGCCATGCGTCCCAGGCTCCAGTTGGCGGCGCGCTCGACCAGCAATTGATCGAGCTCGGGCCGGTTGCGCCGCACGCCAGAGATCAGCGACTTGGCGAACAGGATCAGCGTGGGCTCGCCATTCAGACGGCGGCGCACAAACTCATCGGCGACCGCAGGATTGCGTCCTGGGTTCAGATCGTCCTCGTACAGGACCTGCAAAGCAACTTCACGAGCACGACTGCGTCGGGACATTGAGCGACTCAAAGAGAAAGCGTGGCCACTGACCACGACAGAATGCAAGTAACGGACCACAGCGCTTCGAAGTCGCCGCGGCGTCTACGCAATTATAGCGACAGAACGAAGTTGCGCGGCGGCAGATCCACGAGAACCGCGGCGCAGCTCAAAAAGCGGCAGAGTCAGCGACCGTCGACGCCTGCCAGTTTGGCGGCCTTCTGCCTAAAAGCCGAGCCGGCCCCCTTCGCTTTCGCGAATCTTGGTCAGTAAATTCGCCATCACCAGGGCGGCGAGGGCGCATTCACTTCCCTTGTTTCCGACCGCACCGCCGGAGCGGGCTTCCGCCTGTTCGTAGGAATTGCAGGTCAGCACGCCCATCAGCACCGGCACGCCGGTGGCCAGCGCGATTTGGCCGAGCGAGTGACTGACTTGCGTGTTAATGTGCTGGTCGTGCGTCGTTTCGCCGCGGATGACCGCCCCCAGGCAGATAACGGCATCGTAATCGCGACTGGCGGCAAACTCTTGCGCTAGCAGCGGCAGTTCCCAGGCCCCCGGCACCCAGGCTACATCAATGGCCGATTCGGGCACATTGCGAGCCGCGAAGGTTTCGAGCGCCCCGGCCAGCAACTTGCCAGTAATCGCTTCGTTGTAGCGCGCCACCACAATCGCAAAGCGGGCTTCTTCAGCCGGTTGGGCGTCGCCGGAATAGATTTTGGGCATGGCTGCTTCTTCGGAAGGGAAAGAACGACGGACAGAATCGTTTCACCCTACGCCGGACGTGCCGCCAGCGTCAAGCCACAGCGCGCCGCGCGGCTCCATCGTTGACGCCTGCTGCGGCCCCTGTTAACC
>JAEZGD010000341.1 GCA_023417165.1 Planctomycetota bacterium | reverse complement strand
ACGGTGTTCGGCTTTGGCATGTGCATCGTACCGCTGCTGCGCAACCCGCGGCGACACTTCGATGCGGCATTGGCGCTGGCCTGCCACGTCGGTTTCGCCTGTGTGATCTTCCGGACAATGGATGACTTGTTGCTGGCGTGGATCCTGCCGTTTGCCGTCGGTTCGGCCGTGGGCGCTTATTTGTTCTTCGCGCAGCACAATTTTCCTGGCGTGCGACTGCAACTGGGATCGCAGTGGGATTATGTGTTCTCGGCGTTGCATTCGTCGAGTTACATCGCCATGAATCCCGTCATGCAGTGGCTGACAGGCAACATCGGCTATCACCACATCCATCATTTGAATGCGAAGATTCCGTTCTATCGATTGCCTGAGGCGATGGCGGCGCTCGAAGAACTGCAAACGCCGACGACCATCACGCTTGCACCTTGGGATATCGCGGCTTGCCTGCGGCTGAAGCTGTGGGACCCTCTGGCGATGCAACTCGTCCCCTGGCCCAGCGCCAGCGCGCCCGTTTGTGCGCCGCTGCCGATTGTGGATCCCGCGCTGCCCTAGCGCGATGTTGCTGAACTTAGCCCGCACTCATCGGCCACAAAACCATTGCGGCGGCGCGTGTCGAGCGCCACAATAACCACTGCGATGCATGCCAAGTCTGGCATGTAATCGTCATTCTGGGGCATGGTTCCATCGGCCGAATGAAAGGGCATTTATGGATCTGCCAGGTCTGCGACCAGGGTCGCCTTCGTGGTGCGCGTTGTTGGGCTGCTCGGCGATCTTGTTGAGCACTGCTGCAGTCAGTCTCGCGCAAGAGCGCGCGGCAGGTCCCGAAGAGCCGCTGACGCTCTTTCAGGACGTGCGCATCTTTGACGGCCAAAGCGATACGCTCTCGGAACCTTCCGATGTGCTGATCCGCGGCAATACGATCGATCGCATTTCGACGAAGCCCATCAATCCCGACAAGAACGCAAAGGTGACTGTCATTGCCGGCGAGGGCCGCGTGCTGATGCCCGGTCTGATCGATGCGCACTGGCATATGATCATGGCGGCGATACCGCAGCCGATGCTGATGACGGCGGATCCTGCATACGTGCAACTGCGCGCCGCGCGCACGGCGGAAGCCACGCTGATGCGCGGATTTACCACGGTGCGCGACATGGGCGGGCCGACGCTGGGGCTCAAACGGGCGATCGACGAAGGCCTGATGAAAGGGCCGCGCATTTATCCTTCCGGTGCGTTTATCTCGCAAACCTCAGGACATGGCGACTTCCGCTTTTCGTTTGAAGTGCCACGCAAGCCAGGCGGTCCGCTCAGCTATTCCGAGCGAGAAGGCATGGCGGCGATTGCGGATAGCCCGGACGAAGTGCGACTGCGCACGCGCGAGCAACTGCGACTCGGCGCGAGCCAAATCAAGTTGATGGCGGGCGGCGGCGTGGCCTCGCCTTACAACCCGATCGAATCGACGCAGTACACCGAGCGAGAACTGCGCGCGGCAGTCGAAGCGGCTGAGAACTGGGGCACTTATGTGACCGTGCACGCTTATACACCGCGGGCGATTCAACAAGCGATTGCCGCGGGCGTGAAATGCATCGAGCACGGGCACTTGATCGACGAGCCGACCGCGCAACTGATGGCCGAGGAAGGCATCTGGTGGAGCCTGCAACCGTTCTTGGACGACGAAGACGCATCGCCGGTCTCGCCGCAATCGCGCAAGAAGGCGCTCGAAGTCTTCGCCGGCACCGATCGCGCCTACAAACTGGCCAAGAAATATAAAATCAAAACTTTATTCGGCACCGACCTGCTGTTTGACGCCAAACTGACCCAGCGGCAAGGCGCACAACTGGTCAAGCTCCAGCGGTGGTACACGCCGCACGAGGCGCTCCGTTCGGCTACCGCCCACAATGGGGAGCTTCTCGCGCTGTCGGGATTCATTAATCCCTACCCCGGCAAACTTGGCGTAGTGGAAGAAGGAGCCCTTGCCGACCTGCTACTGGTCGACGGCAATCCCTTGAAAGATCTCGCGCTGATCGAAGATCCCGAGCGCAATTTTCTAGTCATCATGAAGGATGGGCGGATCTACAAGCAGACCCTGCGGCAGTAGTTGGCCCGAGCCGTACAATTCCTACTAGGTCTAACGCCCGGGCAGGGCCCTCCCAGCCGGGTGAGCGCTGTCGACGCTTCTTGACAGCACCCCTTTAGGCCGGTATCCTTACCGGATTCAAACGCTTGTAGAGACTAGCTTTGGAGCGAATCGCGCCGCCGCTGACGGCCCTGTCAAAGGCAAAGCGAGCCGCTCCAATGGTCGAGACTTCGGGAGAACCCGCATGGCAATCGCCTCCCTAGTGGGGTAGTTTGCCCTGGAAAACCTATGGCACGCGTCGAACTCGAAGGCGTGTCGAAGCAGTTTCCTGGCGGCGTCACCGCAGTTAAGTCGATAGACCTAGTTGCTACAGACGGAGAATTCGTTGTTTTGGTTGGCCCCAGTGGCTCAGGCAAGACAACGGTATTGCGATTGGTGGCTGGGTTAGAACGACCGACCGCGGGCCAAATCCGCATCGGCGAGCGCGAAGTAAGCAAACTTCCTCCGCGCGTACGCGATGTGGCCTATGTGCCGCAGTCCTGTCCGCTCTACCCGCATTTGAGTGTGTACGACAACCTGGCTTTTGGTCGGAGAGTACGCAATGGTTCGATAGTAGCGCGATGTTGGCAACGAATCGTCCCCTCGGCACAAAATGCCAGCGGGCGCGAAACCGCCGCGGAAACTTCTGCTCGGATTCGCACTGCGGCCAGCCGACTGGGCATTGGGCACCTGCTCGAGCGTTGGCCTCGGCAATTGTCCGGCGGTGAGCGTCAAAGAGTGGCCTTGGGCAGGGCACTTGTACGCGATCCGGCGGTTTTTTTGTTTGATGAGCCGCTATCGAGCCTCGATGCAAACCTTCGCAGTCAACTACGAACCGAACTGAAACAACTACAACGCCAAGTCGGACGCGCGACACTTTATGTCACGCACGACCAGGCAGAAGCCATGGCTCTGGCCGACAAAGTGGTCGTCCTGAACCACGGTCAGGTCCAGCAAATCGCTTCGCCCGAGGAGATCTACGATCGCCCGGCGAATCGGTTTGTGGCGCAGTTCATCGGCGCACCGCCTATGAATCTGCTCCCCGGCAAGATTCAACAGCGCGACGATGATTGGTACTTCACAGGAGACCATTGGCAACTGAAGATCGACCAGCCGCTTACCACGGCACTGGCCACAGACGGCCGCGAAGTTGAACTGGGATTACGTCCCGAAGCGATCGAGCTACTCGCCGCTTCTACGCCCCACAATGCCGCGTCCGCCTTGGTAATCAGCAGTGTTCGGCAAAGCGACACCCGCGAGCTGACCCTGGCGTGTCCCACGTCATCAGCCCCCAGCGGCAGACTGGTCACCAAGGTTCCGGCGACCACGAACTATCGCGAGCAAACGCTCGCCAGCTGGCGACCAAGATGGTCGCAAGCACACTGGTTCGACCGCCGTACCGGACAACGTATCGAGTAAGGCTTCGGCCGCGCTCGAGCCCTTTTACAACTTGAACAATCCGGCAAGTCCTGGAAACCGGCTTCGACCGGCACAAGAGCCATCGCCGCGCTCTTGCCGCCCGGCAAGCGTCAGGTCCCGGCAAACACTATCGAGTAGCCCCACGAAGGCGTCAGCGCCGCGGGTTACGACGGAACATTACCATGAATCCCCAAGAGATCCTCCGCATCGTCGATTCGCTACATCGCGAGAAGAACATCGAGAAAGAAGTTGTTTTCTCGGCGATCGAATCGGCGCTCGTGACCGCGGCCAAACGCCAATTTGGCGAAGAAGCCGACATCAACGTGACGATCGAGCGCAACAGTGGTGCTCCCACGCTGATCGCCAACGGCGAAATCATGGACATGGACACCTTTGGACGGATCCTGGCCCAAACCGCTAAGCAAGTCATCATCCAAAAGATCCGCGAAGCCGAACGCGATGCGCTGATCGACGAATACCACGAACAAATCGGCCAGCTCATCAACGGTGTCGTGCAGCGCAACGAAGGCCCGGCCACACTGGTGTCGCTCGGTTCGGTCGAAGCCATCCTGCCGCGCAGCGAGCAAATCCCCGGCGAATCGCATCACCCCAACGAGCGCGTGCGCGCCGTGATCTTCGACGTCAAGCCGCAAGGCAGCCGCGTCAAAGTGGTCCTCAGCCGCACCCGGCCGCAGTTGGTCCAACGGTTGTTCGAACAAGAAATCCCCGAGATCGCCGACGGCGTCATTACCTTCAACGCCATCGCCCGCGAGCCCGGCCACCGCAGCAAAGTGGCGGTCAGCAGCACCGATCCGCGCGTGGACTGCGTCGGCGCTTGCGTCGGCATCCGCGGCAATCGCATCAAGAATATCGTCGACGAACTCGCTGGCGAGCGCATCGACATCGTCCGCTGGAGCGACGACGCCGAAGAACTGATCCGCAACGCCCTGAAGCCGGCCGAAGTCGACCAGGTGCTGCTGTGCGATATGTTGGGTCGGGCGATCGTGCTGGTGCGCGACGACCAACTCAGCCTCGCGATTGGCCGCCGCGGTCAAAACGTGCGGCTGGCCAGCAAATTGTGCGGCTGGGACATCGAAATCATGACCGCCAACGAACTGAACCAGCAAATCGAAACCGCAGTTGGCGGCTACAGTTCGCTGGAAGGGGTCAGTGAAGAATTAGCACAAAGGCTGGTCGAACAAGGCTATTTGTCTTACGATGATCTTTCCGTCATTGAGCCCGATGCCTTGATGGAAATGGGCGGTCTGACCGCCGAGCAAGTCGACCACATCGTCGAGCAGGCGGAAGTCAAAGCCGCCCAAGCCGAACAAGCCGCGGCCGAAGAACGTCGCCGGCTCAAAGAACAGCGCGAAGCGCAAGGCACGGATGGTCCGATGCCCGGCGTGGAAGGCAGTTCGAACGCTACGTAAGCGTACGAACCATGCAAGAACAAGATACGAACCCTGGGAAGAACCGTTGTGTCATTCGCCCCACACAGGCAATAGCAGCGTTCCAGCGGCTTGAACTGCAAGCCGCGATTTGCGAAGCGTCGGCCCGCGTCCATCGGACACGGTCGGCGCCAGCAGAGGAGAACATCCCTATGTAGGATCGCAGTAGGCAATGGCGTCTTGTCAACAAGCGGCGCCAGCTTGTTGCGACGCCCCGTTAAGGAGGGCCCCACGTGCCCATTCGGATTTACGCGTTAGCCAAAGAACTCAAGCTCGATACGAAAGATCTGGTCGAAATCTGCAACCGCGCCGGCATCCCCGCGAAGGGGTCGCCGCTGGCCAGCTTGGAAGACGATGAAGTCGCCAAGTTGAAGGCCTATCTTGCGCAGCCGACGAAGTCGAGCTCGCGAGCCGGCATTGGCGCGCCGATCCCGCCTACTTCGCCGCCCCCGCCGTCCAAGCCGAAGTTTATTCCGGCTGCAACGACGCCGGCCCCGGCTGCACCTGCGTCTGCTGCGCCCCCGCCCGCTCCTGTGGCTCCCGTCGCTGAGCCTGTGGTCGAAACACCTGCCGCCCCTGAATCGCCGGTCGAAGCGCCGCCCGAAGTGGCTGCCAC
>JAEZGD010000334.1 GCA_023417165.1 Planctomycetota bacterium | reverse complement strand
TCGGCAAGACCGAAGTCGCCATGCGCGCGGCGTTTAAGGCGGTCGACAACGTCTATCAAGTGGCGATCCTGGTGCCGACGACGATTCTCTGTGAGCAGCACTATCAAAGCTTGCGCGCGCGGCTGGCGGAGTTTCCGTTCGATATCGGCAAGCTCAGCCGGTTTTGCACGCCTCAAGAGATACGCGAAACGTTGGCCGGGCTGAAGAGCGGGCGCATCGACATTGTGGTGGGGACACATCGCGTCGCCTCGCAGGACGTCGAGTTTCACAACCTCGGACTCGTTGTGATCGACGAGGAACAGCGCTTTGGCGTCGAGGTGAAAGAACGCCTCAAGGCGCTGCGCACCACGGTCGACGTGCTCACGATGTCGGCCACGCCGATTCCGCGCACGCTGCATATGTCGCTGGTGGGGGTGCGCGATATTTCCAATCTGGAAACGCCGCCTGAAGAGCGGATGTCGGTCGAGACGAAGGTCACGCGCTTCAATGCCGAGCTGATTCGCCACGGCGTCATGCGAGAACTGGCGCGCAGCGGGCAAATTTATTTTGTCCACAACCGCGTCAACGACATCGAACTGGTAGCGCACAAGCTGCGGCAGATCGTGCCGGAGGCTTCGATTCGCATCGGCCACGGCCAGATGAACGAGCACGAGTTGGAAGAGGTGATGGTCGACTTTGTGAATCACAAGTTCGACCTGCTGCTGGCGACGACGATTGTCGAAAGCGGCCTCGATATTCCCAATGCCAATACAATCTTCATCGACGAGGCCGAACGCTATGGCCTGGCCGATCTGCACCAGTTGCGGGGGCGCGTCGGACGCTACAAGCACAAGGCGTACTGCTATTTGCTGATCGATGCGCACAAGCACATCACGCCCACTGCGGCGAAACGGCTGCGCGCGATCGAGGAGTTCAGTGAGATGGGTGCTGGCTTCGCTATCAGCATGCGCGACTTGGAAATCCGCGGCGCAGGCAACCTACTGGGCACGCAGCAAAGCGGTCACATCGCGGCGGTGGGGTATGAACTGTATTGCCAGTTGCTCGAAACGGCCGTGCGACAGTTGAAGAAGATGCCGCCGAAGCTTTCGCTCGATGTCGATATCGACTTGCCAGGCGAAGCGTATCTGCCGCCGGATTATGTGGGCGACATGCGCTTGAAGATCGACCTATATCGGCGCCTGGCGCGCGTGAATCACATCGATCAGATCGGCGAGTTTCGCGCGGAGCTAGCCGATCGGTTTGGCGCGGTGCCTGAACCCGTTGAACGGATGCTGTCGCTCGCGGAGTTGAAGATCGACGCCGCCGTGTGGCAAGTGGCGTCGATTCATCTGGAGGACCATTATATGGTCTTTGGATATACGGGCCGGCCGCGCATTCAACAGCTAGCAAAGCGGCATCCTGGCCAACTGCGTGTAGTGGACGAGCACAGCGCCTATTATCCCCTGCCCCATCGCAATTTAGGGGCCGATGCCTTGATCGCCCTGGCGAAATCGGTGTTGCGGCCGTTGTAGGGGCTTCCTATACTCCCACCCCGATTAGGTCTCTTCGTTTCGCTCACTTTGCTTGGGTGCTGGAAGGTGATGATTCCGCATCGCATGTTCTTGGCAGGGACGCTGTTGCTAGCGCCGTCGGCGTTGGTGATGGCGCAAGAGTCGCCCCTGCCGCCGATTGTCACTTCGCCTGCGCAGCCTGCTGCGCCTGCGGTTTCAGCGAGCGCGGGACACGTCTTTGCGCCGGCCGAGACAATCGCGGTCGTGGGCGATCAGCACATCCTGGCTGGTGACATGTTAGGCGAGATCAATCAAATGCTTGCGCCCTATCAGGGCAAGGTTCCCGAGGATGAAATTGAAGAGCAGCGTCAGAAGCTGATGCGGCAGTTGCTGCCGAACATGGTCGAGAACAAGATTCTGTATTTGGAATTCTTGCGGCAAGTACCGGCCGATCGCATTAAAGACGTGCGCGAGAAGCTGAACGAAGAGTTCGACGCTGAAAAGCTAGAAACCGCCATGCAGCGGGCGAAGGTCAACTCGCCACAAGAACTGGACGCGCTGTTGCGTCAGTATGGTTCGTCGCTCGAAAAGCAGCGCCGCACCTATGCCGAACAAAAGCTCGGTCGCGCCATGCTCGGCAAGACGGTGAATTACAAACCTGAAATCACGCACGACGAAATGCTCGCCTATTATCGCGATCATGCGTCGGAGTTTGACATTTCGGCCAAAGCGCGCTGGGAACAACTTACGGTTCGCTTCGACCGCCATCCTTCCAAAGATGCCGCCTGGGCGAAGATTGCCGGCATGGGCAACGAAGTGCTGCGCGGGGCGCCATTTGCGGCCGTCGCCAAGAAGCACTCAGAGGGTTCGAATGCCTCGGAAGGCGGGCAGTACGACTGGGTCACGCGCGGCAGCCTGGCGTCGCAGGCAATCGATACGGCGCTCTTTACGCTTCCCATCGGCAAGCTCAGCCCCATTATCGAAGACGATCGCGGCTTTCATATCATGCGCGTGATCGAGCGGAACGAGGCGTCGCGCGTCGACTTTGTGGCGGCGCAAGAAGACATCAAAGAGAAGCTGCGACGGCAGAAGATTCAGGAGCAGGTCGCCGCGTATGTCGAAGACCTGAAGGCCAAGACGCGCGTCTGGACCGCTTTTGATGGCGAGACCGAAGTCGCCCGTCAGCCAAGTGGCAATGGCGGCTCCATGCGTCGCTAGTTCTGTAGAGCTATTACATCTGCTAATACTTGTGCCGCGCCGCCGCGATGGGTTCGCTTTGCGGGTGGCAGCAACAAAGCTTTGCGTGCATTAGCGACGGGATTCCGCGCAGCACGGTTCTTTCGCGACGGCGAATTGTCCCGTAGGCGATTCTGGGGTACATTGCGGTATTACCATTTCTTGCTGCAAATGTACTTCCGGTTGCTGGGGTGATCTCGATGCCGAACGTTGCCAGGCTGAAAGTCGAAGACAAGGAAATCGATCTTCCGCTGGTGGTCGGCACCGAGAACGAGCGCGGGCTCGATATCTCGAAGCTGCGCGCGGAAACCGGCTGCATCACGCTGGATGAGGGGTACATGAACACCGGGGCCACCGCCTCGGCGATCACGTACCTGGACGGCGAAGCAGGCGTGCTGCGTTACCGGGGCTACCCGGTCGAGGAGTTGGCGGCCAAGAGCGACTTTGTCGAAGTCGCCTACCTGCTGATCTATGGCGAGCTGCCGACGCGGTCGCAGCTCGAAGAATTCAGCGCCATGATCCGCCGCCACACGATGATTCACGAGGCGATGCGGTCGTTCTATAGCGGCTTCCCGCGCGACGCCCATCCCATGGCGATCCTGTCGTCGGTAGTCAGCGCGCTGTCGACCTTCTATCAAGATTCGCTCGACGTCCATGACCCGCGCCAGGTCGAAATCTCGATCCATCGCTTGATGGCCAAGCTGCCGACCATCGCGGCCTATAGCTATAAAAAATCGGCGGGCCAGCCCTTCATCTATCCGCAGAACGATCTCAACTATTGCGAGAACTTTCTGCGCATGATGTTCGCGGTGCCCACCGAGCCATACCACTGCGATCCCGACTTTATCGAAGCCTTGAACCTGCTGTTGATCGTGCATGCCGATCACGAGCAGAACTGCTCGACC
>JAEZGD010000196.1 GCA_023417165.1 Planctomycetota bacterium | reverse complement strand
CTGGCGCACGGCATAGCGGTCGCGGCGATAGGGACTGACGAACGCGGTCAACGTCACCAGGCCAGCGGCAGCGAACAACTCGGCGACGCAACCAATGCGGCGAATGTTCTCTTCGCGATCCTCAGGCGAAAAGCCGAGCCCGAACCGCTTGGCAAACGTTTCGCCATGGCTGGCCAAAAGTTGCGGGGTCGCGTTCAGGCCGTGGCGGACGTTATCGCCATCGAGCAAAAACGTATGCACGCCGCGCGCGTGCAGCTTGTGATCGACCAGGTTGGCGACCGTGCTTTTGCCGCACCCGCTCAGTCCGGTGAACCACACCACGCAGCCGCGATGCCCCATCAGCCGTTCGCGCTCCTCGCGCGCCACTGCGTGTTGATGCCAGACGACAATCGGATCAGACATGGAATAATCCCACTTCTCAGCACGAATTTAACTGCATCGCCGCTTTCGCCCGAGCGCAGTAGGCGGCGATGTCTCTCTCAAGATAGCAGATTCTTGCGCTTCAGCGATCGCGGCATTCCGGGAGACATACGATGCGAAAGCCATCGGCTCTGTTCACGCGAAATTCGCGGCCCCGATCACAATTCAGCATTCGCGAACTGCTGCTATGGATGGTGATTCTGTCGATACTTTTTGCAGGTTGCAGCAGTTCGTGGAAACCTGGTGATTGGGAGTGGGCGCTGTGGGTATTTTCGCCTGCGATCAAGCTGACGGCTGCGGCGAGCGTGACTCTCCTGCTCGAGGTGATCGCCGCAGGGCTGGCCGCACGCGTGCCGCAACGCGCAGCGCGGCGCGATCGGCCTGAGATCCGGCGCTACTGGTATCGGTCGAATCGCCGCGATTTCGGCGAACTGACCGGTGGGCCATGCTTGCCGATCATCGTCTATCTCAACGTCTTTCTGGCCTACCGCATCTTCATCATGATGAGTGTAATGTGGCCGGCTATACCTTCGTTCTTTCTGACTCCGAATGACGTTGGTGTGTCGTACTGGCTCATGTGTCGTTTGGTGATCGTAGCGTTTGTTGGCTACCTCATCGCGCATCTCATCTATGGGCTGTTGCCTATGACGCCGTCTTCACGTCGCGAACGCTTTCAATTGGTTCTGGCCGTGATCCTCATCAGCACGACCTATTACGCATCGCCTTGAATAGGTCTTGCCACTCGTCACACGTCCCTCGCCACTTTTCACTCAATGCCGGCGAGTTCGCAGAGGTGGGCGGAGGTGACGGGCTGGGGGCAACTCCAGACCAGAAAGAACAGGGCTTCGCGGCAGAGACGGCCGGCGGGATGGCTGGCGACGTAGCCTGCGCCTTTGCTGGCGGCGAGTGCGGCCTGGCTGGTGCGTAGGACCAGGCTATTTGCACGCTGGCGAAGTTGCTCGTTGGTGCAGACCGGATGGTTGTTAGCGAGCTCGAGCATGTCGTTCAGCAGCGTTTGCCATTCGCTGCGCAGCGCGGTGGCGGGTTCCAGCAAGTCCTCGCGCTTGGCCGCCTCGGCTTCTAGTATTTCGAGCGCGCGATCGGCCAAGCCAATCGCGAGCGCCGATGTCTGCGAACCGCCGGTCCGCGCGACACCTTGCGTCAGCACGTGCCGCATCGGGTCTTGCAGTAGCCGCTCGCCAGGCACGAACACATCGTGAAACTCGACCCGTCCGGTATGACTGGCGCCAAGTGCGACGAGCGCCTCAGGCGGCATCGCCGCGACGCCGGGCGTTTGGGTATCGATGGCCGCCAGCAACTGCTGCTCGTCGGCGAGTGTCGCGCCGACAACAATCGTTTGCGCGTGATCGGCTCCGGTGACCCACGGGCTATAGCCGTTCAAGACATAGCCACTTTCCAGGGCTTCAGCTTGCAGGACCGGTGTGGCCATGTGCCGGCGACTGGTGGTCAGATGCGAGATGCCGACCGTCGCGAAGGTGTCGGCCGTGAGCAGTACCGGCAGCAATTGTTGCTTGAGTGCGTCGTTATCGCAGGTGGCGATCCTCGAAACGGCCGCTACGCGCTGCGTCAGGATGAACGTCGTCGTCAGGCAGGCTTTGGCCAGTTTTACCAATCCGCGCAGCAAATCGGCTTCCGCCCAGCCTTGGCCGCCATACTCCTGCGGCACAAACCAGGCATAAACGCCACTACGTCCCAGCGCGACCAACTGCTCACGCGGCCACGCCTGGGGATTGTCGAGCGCCGGCCAACCGGCATGTAACACCTTGAACAGCGCTTCCCAATGCGGATCGTCCGGCGACGTTATGAAAGGCAAGTTGGTGGGCATTGTCGGGATTCAATCTGTAGAAGGTGGTCGTTGTAAGCGAAATAACTATTGACAAATTTGTGCGCGGTGGGTGTTCTATATGTTCCGACTTTAGGGTGGCCAGTCGCCGCCGTAAACTACCTGCTAGCAGTTCATGACGAGCCGGCTGACTATTTGCGATTGGTAAATGGTGTGTAGTAAGCGATAGCATCTCGCACGTTGCAACCAGACATAAAATGTCGAAGCAGTGATGACGTGAACTGCGTTAAAGGCTTGCGACTTTGCATTTTACGTTGCCCAGGTAAGTCGCGCAGGTCAGGCATATTCGCCAGCATTAGTAACTTAAATGCTATGCGGTAAACGCAGCGAATGCGTGAGCACGCTTCGAGCCAGCAAACATCGTGAGTTTCACCGCAAATACGTTTCTGCG
This sequence comes from Planctomycetota bacterium, assembly GCA_023417165.1. Taxonomy (GTDB): domain Bacteria; phylum Planctomycetota; class Planctomycetia; order Pirellulales; family Pirellulaceae; genus JAEZGD01. The sequence continues at coordinate 3,607 of JAEZGD010000196.1, read as the reverse complement.
TCGAAGAATTCCATAGTATTACAAAGTGTCTTAGTGGCCATGGGGCCCCACTTCAGCGGTCGCGCCGTGGACGTTGGTGACTTTCTAGGGAGGGGATTGCGTCACAAGCCGATATTACAGATGGACCCTGCGTTTAGTGTGCGTAAGCGTCGTCCATCCAACCACTTGACAATCGCCCCGTTCAGGAATACCAACCAGGGTATCCTTTGCGCCCAGGCGTGTCTTTCATTCAGGCGGTCCAGCCAATGCTGAGAAGGGAATCTTATGGGCCATATTGAGACGTCCTACGCAGTCGAACCCGTCACCAACAGTGTCGAGGTCACCGAGCATAACGTTTACGATAAGTGCATGGCGCTGGCCAGGAACCTTTGGTGGACCTGGCATCCGGAGGTGATCAACCTCTTCCGCGATCTCGATCCGATTCGCTGGCGCCAACTCGACCACAATCCGATCGCGCTGCTGAAAGAGTTCACGCCGGAGCGCTTGGAAGCGCGTGCGGCCGAGATGGTGCTCTTTAGCCGCATCAACTATGCCTATCGCCGTCTGAAGGAATACATGACGAGCTCGCAGACGTGGGCTTCGACCCATGCAGGCGTGCTCGGCGGCAAGCCGGTGGCCTATTTCTCGGCCGAGTTCGGCATTCACGAATCGATGCCGATTTATTCGGGCGGTTTGGGCGTGCTCTCGGGCGATCATATCAAGTCGGCGAGCGGACTTGGTGTGCCTCTGGTGGCGATTGGCTTGTTCTATGACCAAGGCTATTTCCGTCAGCATCTTGATGACGACGGTTATCAGCACGAAGAGTATCTCGACACCAAGGTCGAAAACCTGCCGATCGAGCCGGCGCTGTCGCCAGATGGCGCGCCAATCACGGTCTGCGTCGATACGCGCGGCGGCAAGCTGTTTGCCAAGGTGTGGCAAGCACGCGTCGGTCGCGTGATGCTGTACCTGCTCGACTGCGACGTCGACGGCAACAGCCCCGAAGATCGCGAACTGACCAGCCGTCTGTACGGCGGTGACGAGCGGGTCCGTATTCGCCAAGAGCTGATGCTTGGCGTGGGTGGTGTGCGTGCGCTGCGTGCGCTCGGCATTCATCCCGGCGTGTATCACCTCAACGAAGGCCACAGTGGCTTCGCGCCGCTGGAAGTCATTCGCCAGCGCATGCACGACGATGGCGTCAGCTTTGACGACGCGCTGCGTGAAGTCGCTCAACAAACCTGCTTCACGACCCATACGCCGGTGCCAGCAGGACACGATCGTTTCGATGGCGGCCTGATGGAAGAGCATCTTGGTCCGCTACGCGATTCGCTCGGCATTTCCTATCAGCAATTGATGGGCTTGGGACGCGTCGAACCACAGAACGAAAGCGAACCGTTCTGCATGACGGTCATCGGCCTGAAGATGTCGCGTCGCGCCAACGCGGTGAGCTCGCTGCACGGCCACGTCAGCCGCCGCATGTGGGCCCACCTGTGGCCGTGGCGCGTGGAAGAAGAGATTCCGATCGGCCACATCACCAACGGTGTGCATATTCCGAGCTGGCTCGCACAGCAAATGCTGCAGTTGTACGATCGCCACTTCCCTGCGAAGTGGATCTATCGCATGGGCGAAGCCGAAGTGTGGCAAAACATCCATAACGTCGACATCGGCGAATTGTGGGAAACGCATCACACGCTCAAGAACCTGCTGCTGGCGTTCGTACGTCGTCGCATCAGCCGCCAATGCCGCCGCCGTGGCGAGAGCGACGAGACCGTCGAGGCCGCGCGCAACCTGCTTGATCCCAACGTGCTGACGATTGGTTTCGGCCGTCGTTTCGCCACGTACAAGCGGGCGACGCTGATCATGTCGGATGAAGATCGTTTGTGCGAGCTCCTCAACGACAAGGATCGCCCGGTGCAGATCGTGTTTGCCGGCAAGGCGCATCCGAAGGACGAGCCTGGCAAGCAGTTCATCAAGCGCGTGGCGAACGCCCGCAAGAATCCGAAGTTCAACAACCGCATCGTCTACATCGAAGACTATGACATCAACGTCTGCCGCCACCTGATTCAAGGCGTCGACGTGTGGCTCAACAATCCGCGTTTTCCGCTGGAAGCGTCGGGTACGTCGGGCCAAAAGGCGGTCCTCAACGGAGCGCTGAACCTGTCGGTGCTCGATGGTTGGTGGGCGGAAGCCTACAGCGGCAACAACGGCTTTGCGATTGGTAAGGGAACCAGCCACGTCTCGGACGAGATCACCGACCGCCGCGATGGTTTGTCGCTTTACGAAGTGCTCGAGAACCAGGTCGTGCCGATGTACTACGATCGCGACGTCGACGGTCTGCCGCGCACGTGGATCAAGTTTATGATGAACTCGATCAGCCAACTCGCCTGGCGATTCAGCTCGCACCGCATGGTGATGGATTACACCACCAGTTGCTATGTGCCTGCCGCCGGCGGTCTCAGTTGCGATATGACCGTGCGGTAACTGGCCGTAGGATGCCGTAGGGTGTGGCGAGTCCGCGAGCCTCACCTGACTGTTAATACTTCAAGGCTCGAAACGGAGTTCGCCTTCGTTTCGAGCCTTTTTTCGTGGGAGGAGGCCGCGATGTTCGGCAACTTCTGGTGGATGGGTTCTTCGCCTGCGACGGAACCTCGGCCACAGTTCGTGCTCGATACGCTGGCGGCCGCGCTTCATCAAGTGCGCGGGCGACCGCGACCTCGGCGCATTGTGAACTCTATCAAGTTATGCGTGCAGTTTCCCGGTGGCTTCACGGAGCGTGATTGGCAGCGTTTACAAGATGAACTGGATGTGCTGCTGCCACCCTTAGAAGCCTTGACGTTTCCTCACGCCTGGGAAACGGTCTTCGATCTGGCCGACTTCGTGGCCAGCAAACGCCCCGAACTTTTGCCACTAGCCGAGCGCACGCTAACCGTCTGGCGTAACGCGCAAATCTTCGCCGGCGTGCGTGATTGTATTGTGGAGCAACTCAACTTCAAGCCCGAAGAGGTCTGGCGTGAAGCTTCGTTTGTAAAGGACTTGCTGTGCGATTAAGTCGCACGTGCATTAGCCAGTGCGACTCTTGAGCGATTCTAACTTCCAGCCTTCCGCGACGTACGTGTTGATATCGCTCTCAAGACCTTGATCGTCAGGCAAGTCATCGCCAGGGTGATAGTTAATCCTGAGCCTGATTTCGGGAATCCTTCCTTCGCGGTGCGTCACTTCCGTCACCTCAAAGGCGAAGTAGTCGCCTAGGACTTGATTGCGAATCTTGATGAACTCGCCAGTGCGCGGTAAGACGGGAAGGTCGAGTTGTTTCGACAAGCGTGCAATGCGCTGATCCGAAATCCAATAAAGCGTTGCATCGATTTTCACGTGCTCACCCTTGCGTGTACGCCATGACCGATACGAACCAGCATTCTAATCACATCACGGCGGCCGAAGCGAATCGCAGCAGCGACGAACCTCGCTGCGCTTGTCCGGTGTGTGGCGGGCAATTGATTGCGATTCGCGCGAAGCTGCAATGTTCGCGCTGTCACACGATTTGCGAAACGTGCTGCGAAGGCGGCAGAGGCTAAGCCGCTGCGCGGAAATCCCAAATTCCAAGCACCAAAGCCCAAACAAATACCAATAG
>JAEZGD010000034.1 GCA_023417165.1 Planctomycetota bacterium | reverse complement strand
CTGATGAGCCGGAATTCCCACCTTAATGCTAGCATGGAATTCAACCGCGTGCGCACGCTGGGACTTCTCGACAGAATCGAGCAGGAGCCGAATGCCGCGGAGGTTTTGGCGTGGCGACCGGGGCCGGGACGTGCCCATCTCGCCTGGCAGTTGATGCACATTGGTATTACGGAAGAGATCTTCGCCACCGAGCGCTTGCTGCCAGAGAAGGCAGGCCAGTGGCTCGACCTGTGGCCGCGGTTTCGAGGCGGCAGCACGCCTGACGAGAATATCCCCTCCCCTGCCCTGATCCGCGAAGTGCTGAACGGCGCGCGCGTACGATTATTAGACACCTTGGCGACCTTTCGCGACGACCAGTTGGATTGGATTCCGCCGCCGCTGGCCGAGCGCAAGCTGACGCTGCTCGACGTGCTGCATATCTTGTCGTGGCACGAAGCGCACCATCAAGGCCAAGCCCACATTACGTTCAATCTCTATAAGGCGTCGCGCGCTTAAGTCGCGGCCGTTGGTACGAAGGTTTTTGTATGTTGCTCGCGCTTGCGCAGGTTAGTTCGCTCCCCTCGCCGTTCGACAAGGATCTCGAAGACTATGCCGCAGGGCATGTCGACGCGGTGGAGGTGTGGCTGACCAAGCTGGAAACCTATCTGCAAACGCACTCGCTCGACGACGTGCGCCGCCTGGTGACTGAACTGGGCATTCAACTGCCGGTCGCCAGCTACCAAGGCGGCCTGCTGGCTTCCCAAGGCGAGCAGCGCCGTGAAGCGTGGCAACTCTTTGCGCGACGCTTGGAATTGTGCCAGCAACTCGGCATCGGCACGCTCGTGGTCGCTTGCGACGTGCCGAAGCCCCTCGATCAAGAGACGCTCGAACGCGTACAAGTTTCGCTCGCCCAGGCGGCGCAAGAAGCGGCGCAGCGCAACGTGCGGATCGCGCTCGAGTTTCAAAACAGCGCCGGCATCGGCAACAACCTGCACACCGCGGCCGCGCTCGTCGCGGATGTCGGTAGTTCGCACCTCGGGCTGTGCCTGGATGCTTTCCACTTCTATACCAGCCCGACGAAGTCAGAAGACTTGGGCTATTTGACGACGCAGAATCTCTTTCACGTGCAGTTGTGCGACGTCGCCGATCGCCCTCGCGAGTTTTACACCGACAGCGATCGCATTCTGCCTGGCGATGGCGAGATTCCGCTGGCGGCGATCGTGCAGCGCCTGCACGAGATTGGCTATAGCGGCGCGGTTTCGATCGAACTGATGAATCCGCAACTGTGGCAAGTCGCCCCGCGCAGCTTCGGCGAGATTGCCATTACTTCGCTGCGCAAGCTGATGGGCGTGGCGCAGATGTAAAGGCGCGCGGCCGTCTGCGACCGAGGAGGAACCATGGTTCGTTCGTCAAGCAGCGACGCAGACGATCAGCGCATCATCGACAACGTGCGGGAGTTCGGCTGGCATCTGGTCGGCGTCGAAGTCGACGAAGAAGGGCCCGGCTTCGTCTATTCGGTCGGACTCTTTCACACCTTCCAGCATCCCGAGGTGGTCCTGTTTGGCCTGCGCGACGTGGCCACGATGGCCGAGATCGTCAACGCCATTGGGGAAGAAGTGCGACGCGGCGCGAGCTGGGAGGATTGGATCGAAAGCGATCAATTCCTGGGCGACTATCTGTGTATCTTTCGTACGGTGCCGCGTGAGCACTATCGCGAGTATTTCGGCTGCGCGCTGTGGTTTTACGAGCACGATGATTTTCCTGTCTTGCAATGTGTGTGGCCGGATCGATCGCAGCAGTTCCCTCGGAACGATCACTGTGCGCCGGAAGTTCGCAAGCGTCAGCCCGTGCTCGCCGAGCGTGGCGAGTGGCCATTCCACGAAGGCAAGAATCGCGCGGCCTTCACGACGGCGCCGGTGCTGGACGGGACGCGGCCCGTATTGAATGTGGTTCACAATCACGATGGTGATTGGCAATTCCTGTGCGGTACTACGAATCGCACCGAAGATGGCAGGCTCGTGGGGCTGCAAACCATGCTTGAGCTTTGTCCCGCCGTCGCTGACATCGCCGACTTGCCGCCCGGCTGGGAAGCCACGCGCACGTCAGCAGATTCTCCTTGGCAGCGAAGTGAATTACGAGACTGATTCGGTTCGCTGGCGTTCAGCCATCTATAGATAGGTGTACCTGGCGTTTTCAGCCCGCGCGCTCAAGCGTCGAGAGCATGCCGGTCGTGTTCGAGCTTATGGAGCTGGAGGCGTTTGCGAGTACCGTCCCAGATCACATCAATGGTGCCGACCTGATCTTTGCTGGACTTCACGAACTCGACTTTGGATTTGGGTTGGTGATAGATCCAATCGCCTGACCGCGCGTCCACGCATACCAGCCCATCCTTGCGGGCATAGAACGGGTCCTGGATATAGAACCACAGGCCCTCTCGAATGCTGCCGAGAAAGACGACATCATCGCCAATTACGCGACGCCGGACGCGCCACTTGCCGGGCTGCTTATAGATCGAAACCCGGTACGTCTCCAGGCGAAATGATTTCGTCTCCATGACCGACACTTCGACCAATGTGAGCATCTTCGCACCATCCTCGCGAATCCAGGGTGTGCGATGGACCGGCTTGGCGATGGGCGCCCAGTACGGATGCCAGCCGGCCGAAAAGTAAACCCACGCCGCGATCCCTCCGAAGATTATCGCGAACATCAAGTACGGCGAGAGGCGAAAATAAATCGACGCATAGATCGTTGCATACAACAGCGCGGCCCCGCCCAGGCAAAGGGCCACGGTCCTGAGCAGATGCACGACAATTTCACGCCACGGTCCCACGATCTATTCCCCCGCCAGGTTGATTCGCCACGCTCTGTGGATGAGTGTCGCATCGAGAGCGGAGTTCGGACACTAACAATCACCATCCCGCCAGGCAAGTGGTTGCCCGGCGGGGCTGCGGTGGCCGAACCCGGCGATTTAGACGCAACATCACGCGAGCGCGTTCGCTGCGCATCAGCGCTGCATGCTTGCTTACGGTCTTGTTAGGTGTCGATTCTTTCGACGCGCGTGTCGCGCGATTCGATACGTACCACCGCTGGCGGGCGATTCGCGCAAGCCTAAAAAGCCCTGAAAACAAGCGTATTCGCTTTAAGTTCTCTGTGGCATGAAATCTGCCTTACGGCGGCGGCACTGATTCTTGTTGCCGAGGAACCTTGCCTTATGCCCCGTCGTCGTGGTTTTACGCTGGTCGAGTTGTTGGTGGTGATTGCCATTATCGGCGTGTTAGTCGCGCTGCTGTTGCCAGCGGTGCAAGCCGCGCGCGAATCGGCGCGACGCATGTCGTGCCAGAACAACCTCAAGCAGGTGGCGCTGGCGATGCACAACTATCACGATACGCATCTGTGCTTCACCGGCGCGCGGCTCTCGAGCAATCCCAAGTACGGCCACATGGCTGGCTTGCTACCGTTCATCGAGCAAGGAAGCCTTGCGCATCTGTTCAACAAGACCGCGCCGGGCGGCTTTGCGGATCCGGTCAATCAAGTGGTCGCCAACACGAAGCTGGCGATCGTGCGCTGCCCGTCGAATCCGGTACCCGGGCCGATCAAGATGCGCTTGTCGAGCAAGACCGGCACTTCGTATGGCAACTACATCACGGCCACCGGTTCCACGAGCGATCCGTCCGATCCGAACATCCTGACCGGTTGGGGAAATGACTATTGGGTGAATCACGGCATCAACGCTTCCAGCTACGCGCTCGTGAACAGCTCCGGGGCGACGCCCAATCCGATGCTCAAGGGCGATAGTCCGAACATGGCGATGGTGACCGACGGCCTGTCGAACACCACGATGATTCTGGAGCACGCCGGTTACGACGTGCACTATGTCAAAAACGTCGGCATGCCAATGCCCGCGACCGATTTCACCCTCGATCAGCCAGGCGCTTGGGGAACGTGGCTCGGTTGGTGCGCGTTCATGATTCAGTGTTATCCGAGTTTTACTCGTGATACCTATCCCACCAACCTGTCGAATGTGCCTGCCGGCACCGCCTGCGCCGTGAACTGTAACAACTCGCAAGGCGTGTTCGGCTTTCATCCGGGCGGCGCGAATGTCGCGATGGGCGACGGCAGCGTGCGTCTGTTCAGTGCCAATATGTCGGCCTCGGCCCTGATGCAAATGGCGACGCGCGACGGCGGTGAGGTGGTGAGCCATGACCACTAAGCAAACGCTCGCCTGGGCGTGGGCGGCGCTACTCCTCTGCGGATGCGGCGCGGCTGACCCCGCTTGTCAGGTCGCTGGCCAGGTGCTGGTCAATAGTCAGCCCACCAGTGGCGTGTATGTCGTGCTGCATGCCGCTGGCGATATCGCTAGCCCGGCGGCTGGCGCTGGTCGTACCAACGAACAAGGCGATTTTGCCTTGAAGGTGCCGCAGCCTGGCGAATACGTCCTGACGGTCTTTTGGCCGCAGACGATCGTGCAGGAAGAAGAAACGATCGAAGGGCCCGATCGGTTCGGCGGTCGATATCGCAATCCTCAGCAACCATTGCGGACGGTGGTGGTCGCCGACAAGGCAACCACGATCGAACCGCTGCAATTGAAGCTTCCTTAATACTCGTCCTTTCCCTCGAAGTGTGCTTTAGAAAGTGCGTATTGTGAAACTGGCTAACGGAATTCTGCTTGGTGCGCTTGTGTGCCTGACACTGCTGGCATGGCCACTGTCAGCGCAGGCGAGCGATGTGACGATTGTGCGTTCGAAACAATCGGGGCCGTGGTCGGCCAAAGAAACGTGGGAATCCGACCGCGTGCCACAAGCTGGCGAGCACGTTATTGTGCGCGCCGGACATCATGTGGGTTACGACGTCGAATCGGGAGCCGTGCTGCGCGTCGTGCAGATCGTCGGCACGCTGGAATTCGCCGGCGATCGCAGTACATGCTTGGAAGCGGGCCTGATCACGCTCACCACTAGTGAAGAACCGACCGAAGAAGGCTTCGACTGCCACGCACCGCCGCTGGCTGCCGCGCATGGGCATGGCGCAGGACACGGTCATGGTCATCACCAGCCCGCCGCCAAGCGACCGGCGCTGTTGATTGGCAAGCCCGGCGCGCCGCTGCCGGTCGAGCACACCGCGACGATTCGCTTGCACTATGTGCCCGGCATGGATCAAGAGTCCTGCCCCGCGCTCATCAATTGCGGAGGTTTGCTGGAGATCCACGGCGCTCCGCTGCGGCACACGTGGGTGAAGATGAAGCGCGGCACCGAGATCGGCGCGGACTCGGTCACCGTGGACGAAGCCGTCAACGATTGGCGCGTCGGCGATCAAATTATCGTCACTGGCACCCAGCGCCAGCGCGAACGTCGTGGCCCGAGCGGCGGCTTTCTCGACAACGTGCAAACCGAAGTGCGCAAGATCGCCGCTATCGGCAGCAAGGATTTCGCCGGCGGTTATCCGGTGCGTCTCGATAAGCCGCTAACCTTCGCGCATCATGCCGAAGGCAACTTCCGCG
>JAEZGD010000021.1 GCA_023417165.1 Planctomycetota bacterium | reverse complement strand
GAATCTTCACGTCCTTGGCGATCGTGATCAGGCTGCCGGTCATCTGCTCGACGAGCACCTTCTTGGCTTCTTTGGCGGTATCGATGTAGCCATAGTTGCCGTTCCCCTTGTCGGCCAGCTTTTCCATCTTGGCGTCTTTGAGGTTGCCCATGCCAAAGCCGAGCACCGAGAGGAAGACATTGCTCTTGGCTTTTTCGGTAATCAGGTCGACGAGCGCTTCGTCATTGGTGATGCCGACATTGAAGTCGCCGTCAGTGCACAGAATGACGCGGTTGGTACCGTCTTTCAGGAAGTTTTGCTGCGCCTTTTGATAGGCGAGCGTGATCCCGGCGCTGGCGTGGGTCGAGCCGCCGGCCGAAAGATTCTCGATGGCGGCGAGGATCTTCTCCTTCTGGTCGCCGCTGGTGGTGTCGAGCGCGAGCCCTTCTTGCCCGGCGTAGACGGCGATGGTCACCATGTCGTTTTCGGTCAGTTGCTCGACCAGCATGCGCATCGCCTCTTTGACGAGCGGCAGCTTATTGTGCGATTGCATCGATCCCGAAACGTCTAGCAAGAACACCAGGTTGCTGTTGGGCCGTTTTTCCTTGGCGATTTCGCGCCCCTTCAGCCCAACCCGCAGCAGATGATGGCCTGGCGTCCAAGGGCATTGGGCCAGTTCCATATTGACGCTGAATGGTGCGTCGCCTGCGGGCTGCGGATCGTCGTAGGTGAAGTAGTTGATCAGCTCTTCGATGCGAACGGCGCTGGGAGGCGGCAGCGTGCCTTGTGTCAGGAACCGCCGCATGTTGGCATACGAAGCGGTATCAACATCGATCGAGAACGTCGACAACGCATAATCTTTGGCTGGCAGGAACGGATTCTCGACGATCTGGTCGTATTGTTCGGCGTTCGCATCGACGAGAGCAAACTGGCCCGGACGGCTTAATTCCTCGCGTTCGCCTTCGGGCAGTGCGGCGCGATCGAGAGGACGATTGGCGGGGCCTCCTGGATCGGAGTTAACACCAATGCCAAACGTGAACTTGTCTTTTGACCGATAGTACTGTCGTGCCTCACTGGCGGCCGAGGTCTTGGCAGCAGCTAGCGGCGCGGGGCTGGATTCGCTGGCCGGTTGAGGCTCAAGCCGCAAAGCCTGAGTGTTATGAGGTGCTGCTGTCGGAGCAGGGCCTGGGGCGTGTTGCTTTTCAAACGTTACATGGGGATGTGCGGGCGAAAAGTCAGCGGCGGGAGCATTGAATTCGGCACCGTCAGAGAGCAAGACCGTGCGGGACGTCGAATCGTCCTGCGTCGTCAGTGCCAACTCATCCGCAGGCGTGGTCGTGCTAGGCGGTGTGGAGCGAGCGTCTTGCTGTCGATTCTCGGCGACAAATTGCAGTGCTGCGGGCGGCCAGAAGAGTAAGCCCGCAACACAGGCGGCGCTGCCAAAGGCGGCGACGGCAATGGCGGTGCGCAGCCAGCGGCGCGAGGTTGTTTTGGACGGAGCCGTGGCGGCGACTTCCTGCCGTTCCAAGCATTGATCGAGCCTCTTGCGCAGTTGCACCGAGGCCGCGGGCGCCTCTTCGGCGAGTAATGCAGGCCGGGCGATGGATGCCAGTTGGCGCATCTCGTTCACAAAAGCGGTGGCGACGGGATCGTTAGCCAGTTGCGCTGCCACGGCGTCGCGCTCGGATGCTTCGAGTTGATCGAGGGCGTAGGCCGTGAGCAACGCATCACGCTCTTCGTTGGGCAAAGCACCGTTGGATAGATGTTCGTTCATGGTCACAGACCTTGTGATAATCGAGCCTAGCGCTTCTCGCTCAGTTCGTGCGTGGCGGCGATGGTGCGCAGCGCTGTTAATGCACGATGAACCAAGACGCGGATGTTGCCTTCGGTACGTTGTGTGATCTCGGCGATCTCGCGATACGAGAAGCCTTCGGACCACAAGCTGAGGACTTCGCGCTGCGGCACAGGCAGTCGCGTCGTTTGCTCGCGAACCCACGCATGCAGGTCGCCTTGGTGGGCGGCCTCGGCGGGGTCAGGTTCACGACTGGCGAGCAATTCGCCGGCCGCGTGCCCGTTGAGCGATTCGTCGCGTTGGCTGCGCCGCAGGTGATCAAAGGCCTTGTTGCGGCAAACGGTAAACAGCCACGCTGCCAGTTCCGGCGACGAGCGCGGGGGCTCGTCACATAACTGCACAAACGTGTGCTGTACCGCGTCCCGCGCCAGGTCCAAATCGCCTGTCAGCCGCAGCGCAAAGCGCGTTAGCCGCGATTCAAACGCCTCGACGGCCGCCAAAACGTCTTGGCGGCAACTAGTAACTGCCTGCGCTGGTTTGCGCTGATCCGTAGCCTTCATCCTGGTACCCTTCGGATTGTTGGCCTGCTGCAAAGACAACGGGCGAGAAGGCAAGTTGTTACAGGCTTTTTAGGCGTGCTTGGTGTGCGATTTTAGCCTAGCCGGCTCGTTTACTACCACCTTGGGGTGGGCGTACTGGCTGAATTTAGCAAAAAACGGAACCGTTATACGGATTTAGTGGTTGCTTCACTTCCATAATGAGGTTGTAATACACGAGTTCGCTGAGGACGTGCCGGCCGATATCGATGGTGATAGCACCATTCCTCTCTCGTCGGCCGTCACGCCCTTTATCAGCGAGCACCGCCCGCATTCGCTTCGACCCGGAACCGA
>JAEZGD010000712.1 GCA_023417165.1 Planctomycetota bacterium | reverse complement strand
TCCCTGCTCTGCCCTGCACAAGGCCCGTTAGATCGAACCTCGCCGCTCTCGTTCATCGCCAACTGCGGCATGCCAGATAACATGAAAGAATCCGAGTTGCCGCCTGACTGGCAAGCCAACGGACTGTTTTTCGATCATTTGGTCGAGCCTGAAGCGCGGCGCGTGATGACGAGCCTTAATTGGCTGACCCGCCACGATGGTGCTGAGACGACGCTGCTGTTCAGTGAAAACATCGATGCGGGAGCCTGGAGCGACGCCGATGAAGCTAAGACCGGTTTTGTCTGGACGGCAAATCTAGATGCTAGTGGTAATCCAACGTCGCTGCCCGACGTGTTGCGTATCAATCAAGAACGCGGCGTTGGCGATGGCTCGCTCAAGTTCGCCCGCCCGTCGAGTTATCATCGCGGCGGCGTGAATGTGGTGATGGCCAGCGGCTCAGCGCGCTTGGTCAACGATCAGATTGACTATCTCGTCTGGCAGCGGCTGATGGTCGCCGATGGCACCAGCGTTAAGCTCGCCGGGCAAGACGAACCAGCCCCCAAGCCATGGCGACTGGGAGAGTGAAAGACGGGACGAAGCATGGCTTCGTCCTACGCGCGTTGCATGGCGGTGATGAGGCCAGCGAGCGTGTACTCAGTAGCTTCGACGGCGGGCTCGTGGCCTAGTTCGCGCAGCGTTGCGGAAGTCAGCGGGCTGATGCTGGCGAGTTGCGTACGCCGCAGATCTTCGCCGAACAGGTGCACTAACGAACGGGCAATCGCCGAACTGGTCACGGTCATCCAGGCGATCTTTCCGGCGGCGAGAAGCTGCGCGATACGTTCGTCAGGCACTTGAACGTCGCGGCTTTCGTATGCTATGACTTGCTCGACTGAACAGCCCGCCGCTTGCAGTTGCTCGCTGAGTACCTCTCGCCCACGGCTAGCGCGAATGAGGAGGAATTTTCGCCCGGCTGCTTGTGGCGCAAGTACGTCGGCCAGGGATTCGGCGCGATATTCCGGCGGAATCAAATCGGCTATTAGATGATAAGCCGCCAAGTTGTGAGCGGTGCCCGGCCCAACCGCGGCTAACTTCGCGCGGCCAAACGCCCTGGCGTCTTTGCCGAGCGCGAACATCCGCGAGAGGAGCTTTTCGACGCCGTTGCTGCTGCTGAAGACGATCCAGTCGAACGTGTCCAGCCGCGCGATGGCGCTATCGATCGCGGTCCAATCCGCTGGATCATGAATCTCGATGGCGGGCTGTTCAAAGACTTCCGCGCCGAGCAGTTCCAGCTGTGCTCGCAATTCGCCTGCTTGCTCGGCCGCGCGCGTGACCACCACCTGTTGTCCAAACAGGGGCCGCTTTTGGAACCACGACAACGTCGGATGCAGCCCGGCGACTTCGCCCACAATCACGATGACGGGCGGACGCAACTTCGAAGATGGCGTGAGTTCGGTTGCTGTTTGCCCGAGCGTCGAATGCACGACAACCTGATCAGGCAAACTCGCCCTGCGAACGATGGCCACGGGCGTCTGCGGCGGTTTGCCGGCCGCCAGTAGCTTCGAGGTCCATTCCTTGACCCGCGTGACGCCCATGTAAAAGACGAGCGTGCCGGGAAAGCGCGCGAGAGCGTCGTAATCGAGCGAAGACTCGGTTTTGTCGGCGTCTTCGTGCCCGGTGACCAGCGCCACCGCCGACGCGTGATCGCGATGCGTAATCAGAATCTCAGCGAATCCGGCCGCCGCCGAAGCCGCCGTAATGCCAGGCACAATTTCGTATGGAATATCGTGAGCGCGGAGGGCTTCCAACTCTTCCGCCAGGCGACCAAAAACGGACGGATCTCCCCCTTTGAGGCGGGCGACAGTTTTGCCTGCCAGGGCTTCGGCCACTAATCGGCTATTAATTTCCGTTTGCGACCAAATCTTGGTGTGGCCGTGAGCCCCCAGCGAAATCGCCAAGGCATCGGGGCGCAAATGCCGCAAAACCCGCGGATTCGCCAGATAGTCGTATAGAACGACGTCGGCGGCCTGGAGGCACTCCACCGCGCGCAGGGTTAAAAGGCCCGGATCGCCAGGGCCAGCGCCAACCAGATAAACTTTTCCGCGCGGAGTGGTCATGACTTGATTGGAATCGCGAAGGTCGCCGACTTCAAGGTGGTCCGGCACTCTGGACAAATCGCCGTCGATTCGCGATGATATGCGATTCCCCGCCTGGCAAGGGCCATCCCTCATCAGTGCGGCGAGGATTTTACCCCACGAACCTGTAGTTTGTTCGAGACAATGCCCAATACCAAAAGCGCCGAGAAGCGTCTGCGTCAGAACGAAGTGCGTCGCGCTCGCAATCGCTCCGTGAAGTCGGCTGTGAAGACCCAGATGAAGAAGGTCCGCGAGGCGGTTGCCGCTGGCAATCTAGAAGCCGCTGCGACCGAGTTCCGTCTGGCTGCCAAGAAGCTCGACCGCGCTGCCGCCACCAAGACCATTCATCGCAACAGCGCTTCGCGCCACAAGGCCCGCCTCAGCCACTTGATCAAGTCGGCGAAGGACAAGGCCAAAGCGGCCGCGACCTAGGTCGATAACGCCTGCATGGCTATCAGAACGAGCCTTCGTCAGTGCTTGAATTGACGAAGGCTTTTCGCATGCGCTGGCCTCTCTTTGCTGCTGCGCGAGACAAGCTAATTTAGCGCTAAGGCAACATCCTCAGCCATGCGCGGGACAAGATTCGGCGAGCGGCGGTTGCGCCGGCTTTAGGCCGCCCACTCATGCCACCAGTCGTCGGACGAGCTCAGCAATTGGTCGACGGCATTCCGCCCTGCCCGGTTGGCGAGGGCATGCTCTGGCGACAGCGGTGACCAGTTCGCTGGCGTCGCCTGGCGCGTTTGCAACCACAGCCATGCCGCGTAAGTGGACGGCGATTCACCGTCGGCTGCATGAGTCGCCACTGGCGATTCTGCGATCGGCGGCGCGGTGGCCTCGGCCAACAAATCCACGCTCGCTGCGAGCTCTTCTTCCGCTGGCGCAACTTGGCTCAGCAGCGTTGCGTCTTCGCCAACAGGACCTGTATCGGAACCATTGGCGTTCAGATAGTTCAAAAGCAGCGCGACATCCAGCGCCGAGAAAACGTTGTCGCCATTGACGTCCAGATAAAGCGAGATTGCTTCGCCCGGCGCTGGCGGCGTCAAGATGCGCATTCCGGTCGCATTAAGCTCGGTGATTAGCAGGGCGAGGTCCAGTGTGTTGATATAGGGATCGCCAGGCGTGACTCGGAAGCCACCCGCGGGATTTTGATAGGGTTCGGGAACTTCGGTGACGGTCAACAACACCTGCGCGACGGTGGTCTGCCGGTTCTGATCATCCCGAACCGTGTATTCAAAGCTGTCCGAACCAGCGAAGTTCGGATTCGGAGCGTAGGTAATGACGCCAGTGACGCTATTGATCGACAGCGTGCCATGTTCGGGCTGCGTCGCAATGG
>JAEZGD010000649.1 GCA_023417165.1 Planctomycetota bacterium | reverse complement strand
CATACGGCAGTTGCCGCAGGCGGAGATACGCTTCAAAAGCCGCTTCGTAGTGGTTGTCGCGCTTGGCCATAGGAGTAAGTTCCAAGGAGCAAGTGCCAAGAATTCTTCTGGCTTGGAACTTGGCACTTGAGACTTGGAACTTACCTGTTGGCCCTGACAGCAGCTTGTCACACCTCGGCAGCGGTGTTGGACAGAATTTGCCGGACGGCGGCGGGGACGTCGGCCAGCGGCACCGTGGTCGCGGTTTGCGTGGCCATGTCCTTCACCTGGCAGGTGCCGGCGGCTAGTTCGTTTTCGCCAGCGATCAGCGCGATGCGGAAGCCGCGGCGATCGGCATATTGCAGTTGCTGGCCCAGCTTTTTGGGATCGGGAAAAACTTCCGCACCGAAGCCCGCCGCGCGCACCTGCGCAGCCAGCGCCAGATACGCGTTGCGCTGCGTCTTGTCGAAGAAAGGAATGAAGACCTCTGCCGGCGTGCGCACCTTGGCGAGCATGCCGAGCTCTTCCATGGCCGCCAGCAGGCGATCGAGTCCCAGCGACGCGCCGATGCCAGGCAGCTCTTGCTTGGTGAACAGCCCGGCCAGATTGTCGTAGCGTCCGCCGGAGCAGACCGAGCCGATAGTCGGCAGATCGTCGAGGAACGTTTCGAAGATCGCACCGGTGTAATAGTCGAGCCCGCGCGCGATCGAAACATCGATCTGAATCTTGCTGGCGTCGGCCCCTGCGCCGGAAAAGCCGTTCAGGATCTCGCCGATCCGCGCGACCCCTTCCTGCCCCAGTTCGCTGCCTGCGACGAGCGCTTCCAACTGTTGCAAGATCTGGTCGTTCGAGCCGCTCAGCTCGGCGAGCTTCAGCACCTGGTCGGCTTGCTCGCGCGTCGCACCTGCGGCGCTCATCATCTCTTCGGCGACTTTGTCGCGACCGATCTTGGCCAGCTTGTCGAGCGCTCGCAACAGCAGCACCGATTTGTCGGCCAGCTCGAGCTTTTGCAGCAGCCCGTTCAGCACCTGGCGATTGTTCAGCTTGATCGTGAACCGCGTGAAGCCGAGCGCGAGGAACAGGTCGTGAATCACGAGCGCCGTTTCGATATCGGCCACCACCGACTTGGTGCCGATGGTGTCGAAGTCGCACTGCATAAACTCACGATAGCGGCCACGTTGTTGCCGCTCGCCACGCCAAACTGTGGCGATGTGATAGCGCTTGAAAGGGACGCCCAACTCGTTGACGTGCTGTGCGACAAACCGCGCCAGCGGCACGGTCAGGTCGAACCGCATGCCGACTTTGTCGCCGCCAGCGGTTTCGAACTTGTAGAGTTGGCGGTCGGTCTCTTCGCTTCCCTTGCCGCCGAGGATCTCCATCAACTCCAGCGCCGGCGTATCGATGGGGCTGAAACCGTACGAGCGATAGACCTGTTTGGCGGTGTTGATCAACTGCTCGCGCGGGATCATCGCCTCGGGCAAGTAATCGCGAAAGCCGCCCAACGTGCGGGGTTGAATGAGAGCCATGAGAGTCGCAGGAGTGAAAATCCGAAAGTCGAAGCTCGAAATCCGAAACAATCACGAATTCCGATGAGGGAAATGACCAAAACAGAGGGAGCGCTCGTTTCGAGCCTTCGGATTTCAGATTGGTTGGGAATTTGGGATTTGGAGTTTGGTGCTTGGGAGTTACGACAGCTTCGCAGCAGCCCAAGTTCGCCTTAGGCCAGCACAGGCAGCGGATTGGGCTTGCGGCTGCGGATCGATTCGCCTTTCTTCTTCGGCAGGACCGCGTCCATGTATTCGGCGACCTGCTCGGCCGTTTCGAAGTACCGCTCATAGACCCAGTCGTCGTGGTACTCGCAATTGTCGGTCGAGTACTCGCGGCAGATCAGCGGGCGGGTTTCGTAAATGCCGCAACGGTTGTCCGGCAGCAGGTGCTTGCAGGTGGTATGCACCAGGATGTACCAGGTTTCGTCCTCGGTGAAGACGGTCGCCCGATCGTGCAGCAGGAACCACCGCATGTACTCAAAATCTTTGAGCGTTTCGGGGGTGTCGATCGGCAGCGCAAAGTACTTGCAGCACTTGGCGGTGCAGTGGTCGCAGAGGAATTCCCCTGGTTTCAGCTCTTCGCGCGTGGGACGGGCAGGCATGGCAAATTCGGCAATAAAAGGGATCGTTGGCCAGTCCAGCAGGATACCAGCCAGGGCCGGTTTTCACTAGCGTACCGCTTGTGCGGGTTGTGTGGTGGCAGGGCTGCGGTCTTCGCTCCTGGCGTGGCCCTACCCACTGAGCGCCGCCGCCGGCAGCGATTATGGTAGCGATAGGAGTTTCATCGCATGCAGATCGTCATTACCGCCGTTGGTCCCGACAATGTCCGCCTGGCCGATCCGATCATTCACCATGTGACCGGGCAAGGGGCGAATATCAACGAGATCCAGATGTACAACCATGACGAAGAAGCCCTCTTCGCCATGTTGTTGCGAATCGAACTACCGGCCGAGCAGTTTCCGCTGCTGCGCAAAGCCCTGGCCGAAATCGCCGCCGTGACGAAGCTGGCGATTCGTGTTTGGTCGCCTGAGGAGCGCGCGAGCAAGCCCCGCCTGGCGATTTGCGTGACCTATCGGCCCGAGCCGCCGCTGGCGCTGTTGCGGGCGATTCGCGACGGCCAGATCCGCGCCGAAGCCGCGGTCATGATCGGCAATCGCGACGCTTGCCGAGGCATTGCCGAGCAGTTCAACGTGCCGTGGCACAATATTGGCGACAAGGATGGGGGCGCCGACGACGAAAAGATGATCGCGCTGTGCGACGAGTACCACGTCGACTACGTGATTCTGGCGCGCTACATGCGCGTGCTGCCAGCGGCCAGTTGCTGGAAGTACGCCGGCGGGCGGATTATCAACCTGCATCACGGCCTCTTGCCGAGCTTCCCTGGCATTCGTCCCTATCACGATGCCTATTCCGCGCGAATGCTGACCTATGGTGCGACCTGCCACTTCATTGTGCCAGAACTGGACGCCGGTAATCAGATCGTGAATCAATCGACCTTCACGGTCCCACCTGGCACGAAAATCGACGACATTGTCCGCATCGGCCAAGAGGATAACGAGCCGCGCTGCCTGGTCGAAGGTGTGCGCCGCGTGACGAATCGCGAAGTGCAATTGCACTTTCATCGCGTGATTGCGCGCTAACGAAAACGCGCTAACACATCGGCGACAAACGCGTTGCTCGTTAAGTGCTTCGCGGCATCGTCGGCGAGCATTTTCAGCGCACGCCGTACTTCCGCTTCTTGCTGCGCAGCGTCCAGTGGCGACGCGGCTCCTAGCACCGGCATACGTTGCCGCCACAGCATCGAATTGACGACATGCTCGCGCATCGTTTTGAACACATCGACGCCGGTGCGCGCCATCACTCCGATGGCTAGCGAGATGGCGGTGTCGTCGGTTTGAGCCACCGCGCGGTGCCACCAGCCGCTGGGAATGTACAGCCAATCGCCGGGCGCGAGCATGCATTGCATGAGCGGCATGATCTCGCGCTCGTACTGCATGTCGTGCGGCAGCGTCTCCTCAATCGGCCACGGATTCACCGTGTTCTTGCGCAGCGAGTATTCCTTGCGGCCGGCCGTTTGCAGGATGAAGACTTCCTCGGCATCGTAATGCCACGAAAAGCCGTACGACTGCGGCGGCGTCACGTAGAGATGCACATCGACCGGTGCGCCGAAGTCGTGCCTGAACGCTTCGGCCAACTGGCGAATGCCAGGATGCTGCCGCTCGGCATGCCGCACGAGCAGTGTGTAGCCTTCGGCCGCCAGCGCTTGCGCACTGGCGAGTGTGCGCGGCGTCTCGCCAGCGTAACGCTCGTTGCTGCGCACGATCATCACGTCGGCCGTTTCGTCAGCAAGAATCTGCTCAATGGTCGACCACGAACCGAGCGCGAGTTGCTGCTCGTCGCTGCATCGCCCGCTCTGCGGTTGGCGGTAATAGGACTGTTCGACGAACGCCGACTGCGGCAGCTCGCCCCACCACGCTTGCAGATTCATGCTGGACCTTGCGTTTAGGTGCCTGCCAGGCACAGCTCAGGATCGCCTTGTCATGCTCGCCAGGGAATTATAGAGTCTGGAACTTTCTCCCGCACGGCGCACGCGTTCTCGGGACGGCTCGCGCGCGATCGGCAGATATCTGGCATAATAAGCCTATGAAAACGCTTATCAAAAACGCGCAGGTGGTGCTGCCCACCGGCATTGTGGCTACGAATGTGCTCGTCGACGGCGCCCGCATCGCCGCCATCGATCCCGCGGTGCAAACAACGGCCGACGAGGTTGTCGACGCCACCGGACTGCATTTGATGCCTGGTGTGATCGACGATCAGGTGCACTTCCGCGATCCCGGTCTGACGCACAAAGAGGATCTGTACACCGCCAGCCGGGCGTGTGCGAAGGGAGGCGTTACGACCTTCCTGGAAATGCCCAACACGGTGCCCAACGCGACGACGCAGGCGCTCATCGAACAAAAGCTCGCGCTGGCGGCGGAGAAGTCGCTGGTTAATTACGGCTTTTACATCGGCGCGACGCCGCACAACCTGGACGAACTGCGACGCGCCACGCGCACGCCCGGCATCAAAATCTTCATCGGTTCGAGCACTGGCGACCTATTGGTGGACGCGCAGGAAGCACTCGAGCGCATCTTCGCCGAGACGACGCTGCCGATCTGTGCTCACTGCGAGGACGAAGCCACCGTCCGCACGAATAAGGAGCGCTATGCCGCTTCCACCGACGTCGCCGATCACTCGAAGATTCGCGACCATGCGGCGGCGGTCATCGCCACGCGTCGCGCGCTCGACCTGGCGAAGCGGCATCGCCACCGCTTTCATGTGCTGCACGTTTCGACGGCCGATGAACTGCCGCTGATCGCCGCGCATGACGACGTCATCACCGCCGAGGCTTGCCCGCACCACTTGTTCTTCAGCATCGACGACTACGCACGGCTAGGCACGCTGGTGCAGATGAATCCTTCGCTAAAGACGAAGGCCGACGCCGCGGCGATTTGGCAAGCGCTGCTCGCCGATACGATTCAGGTGATCGCCACCGACCACGCGCCGCACACGCTGGACGAGAAGCGGCAACCGTATCCCAAATCGCCATCAGGCTTGCCAGCGGTCGAGAACTCGCTCGCCCTGCTGCTCAACGAAGTCCATCGCGGGCGTTGCACGCTTCAGCAGGTCGTGCACTGGATGTGCGACGCCCCGGCGCGGGTATGGGACATCGTGAACAAAGGCCGCATCGAGGTTGGTTACGACGCCGACCTGGTGCTGGTCGATCTGAACAAGCAGCAGACCATCACGAACGAAACGCAGGAAACCAAAGCTCGCTGGAGCCCCTGGCACGGCGAGACGCTGACTGGCTGGCCGGTGCGCACCTGGGTGATGGGACATGAAGTCTTCCGCGACGGTCGCTTTGACGAATCCCGCCGCGGCCACGAAGCCAAGTACGATCACGCGCGTGGCGGCTACTGGAAGACGCAGGGGTGACGGTAGGGTGTGGCGAGTCCGCGAGCCGCACCGG
>JAEZGD010000566.1 GCA_023417165.1 Planctomycetota bacterium | reverse complement strand
ATTTGCGACAGCGGCGGATGGAAATGCCTGTGCAGATGACGAGCGCGTGGCTGATCGCAGGCGGCGCGCTGGTCGTCAGCACAATCGCGATCGCGGCGATGATTCCTCGCCCGGCTGCCGAGTACGAGGTGGCCAAGTTGCCCGTCGCATTTGGCTCGCCAGGGCAGAAGCAAACGTCGCGTTATGCACAAGGCAACGACGGCATTGAGGACAAGCAGCAAGAGCACAGCAAGCTTAAGCCGGGCGACAAACAGGCTGACCGAACTGTATCGAGTAAGCAAGGTGATGCGGCTGATCCGCAGGGCCGCGAGCAGAACGGCGAACAGACGAACCAGCAGCAGAGTGAAGACCGCAGCAATCAACAAAGCCAACAAGACTCCGGCGAACAGAGCAAGCAGTCCAGTGACAAACCTGGCGAAGGTGAAGCGCCTTCGTCGTCGCAGCAGCAGCCACAGCAGTCAACAGACAACAACAAGGAGGCCGAACAAGCCCAATCGCAAGAGACTCAACAGGAGCAATCGTCCTCGGCTTCGTCACAGCAAACGTCTTCGACGCCACGTTCACCATCGCTGCCGCAGTTGCCTTCGAATCCCTTGGAACTATTGCCTTGGCTGCGCTGGGTGGTGTATGCGTTACTCGCTATCGTCATCGCCGCACTGGTGTGGTGGCATCGCGAACAGATCGCCACGGCGTGGCGTCAATTCCTTCTGGAGCTATGGGCGGCATGGCAGCGATTGCTGGGACGCTACGCCGATGCGACGCGAGAGGGAAGCGAACAAGCGGCGACCGGCAAGCGTCCGCGAAAACTAGCAGATTATCCTAATCCATTTGCGACCGGCTTGGCCGCACGAACAGACGCGACGACACTGATTCACTACTCGTTTGCCGCGTTGGAAGCGTGGGGCAGCGAGCACAATTGCCCGCGCGATGAATCGCAAACGCCGCTTGAGTTTGCGTTGCAAGTCGGTCGTAAAGCGCCGGCTTTGGCACGCGAGGCGCAGCGCCTGGCGGAGATGTATAGCCTCGTGGCGTACAGTTCGGCCGAGTTCCCGCGTCGCAGTAACGAGCAGCTTCGCCCGCTGTGGCAACTGCTGGAACGCGGCCAATATGACGATCCCGTCGCGCGTCCCTCGTGACGCACGAGCCGTCTAACGCAAGGTCTCGAGCGCCGTCATGCGCATCGCGCGCAGCGAAGGTAGCAAGCCGCCGAGCAAGCCCATAACGAACGTGAGCAACAGACCGACTGCAATAATCTGCGCATCGACCGTGAGCTTCAACACGACAAATTTACCACCGCCAGGGCCGCCGCTGACGATGCTGTTGGCGGTCCAGCCATCGCAGAGCGAACCAATTGCACAGCCAAGCACGCCGCCGACCAGGCCAATCAGCACGGACTCTAATAGGAATGTCGCCAGGATATGACGCCGGCGAAAGCCCAGCAGTCGTAGCACGCCAATATCCTTGATGCGCTGACTGATGGCGGCATACATCGTGTTCATGACGCCGAACAGCCCACCAATGGCCATGAAGAACGTCACCACGCCAATCGCCACCAAGAATTGCAAGTTGGTTTCCGAGAGGCTGGCGAAGTAGTCGGTCTCGACCTGCGCCGCCACGGCGCTCTTGGTGTATTGATTTACAAAGTATTGCTGCAGTTCGGTCGCCTCTTTCGCGGAAGCGGTACGAGCCACCAGTGTGGTATACGACTCTTTGCCGAACATCGGTCCCAAGAGCGCGTTCTTTGCCCACAGTTCGGAATCGAAAGTGGAACCAGAGGACCGCATCACGCCAGCGACAACCCAGGTGCGATCGTTCAGTTCAAAGGTATCGCCAGGCTCGAGACGCGTCTTTTCCTGCGTTTCTGAGGCAGGCATCAGCATCTGTTTAATATTGGAAAGCACGCCGCTTTCTGGCACCGGCTGGCGGTCTTGCCACATCTGCCTGGCGATTCCTTCGCCGATTACCACTTCCACCTGGGCGCGGCCATCGGCGTCGGTCTCACGCACACCTGCATCTGAAAACCATTGCCCCCCCTCGTACAGCTGAATCCCGTGAACGGCAGCGGCCTTAATCGGATCATCAATACCGCGAAGTTGCAGAAAGCGTTTATTAGGACGCCCTTGCCCAGCATTGGGAAGCAATTGAGCCACGACCAGATACGTCTCGCGGCTGACGAGTGGGCGGTCGTTCAAGCGCACGATGCCTGGCTGGCTTTCGATATCGCTCACGTCGCCATAGCCGAGGTTACTGAAGCCTTCGTCCGTCGAACCTTCCGAGAGAATCATCACATTCTCAGGATGGCCGCTCGCTTTGGTCAACGCATACATGCCATTCACAAACGCCAGCATAAATGTCAGCAGGCACATGACCAGCGCAAAGGCCAGCGCCGTCATAAAGGTCGTTCGCCAGCGCACGGCCAGGTTGCCCAGGACATACGAAGGGGGCACCTTGCCGAGCACCAGCATGCCGAGCGTAATGGCGATGCAAATTACTAGCGGAATCCAGATCCACGGCGAGATGCCCATAGAGTCGGATAGACGCGAGACTATCTGAAGAAGCTGTTGCATATGTACGGTCTAGCCCACGCGACCAAAAACTTCCGCCACGCGCACACGACAGGCATCGATGGCGGGCAGCATACTGCCAGCGAGAGCCGCCCCCGTGCCAATAGCGAGCCCCCACCACGGCGCCCACTTCGAAATGCTGAAAGCAGGAAAGAACGCGATGGGGAAGGGAATACCGCCGAAGACCTCGTTAACAAGGTAATAGGCGCCGCCTGCACTCACCAAACCCGAGATGCCGCCGATCAGCAGCGATTCGCCCAGCACCAACAGCAGGATTTGCCACGGCCGAAAGCCCAGCACCTTCATAATGGCGAACTCCAGCCTGCGTTCGCGCACGCTGATGCTGATCGAATTCGAGATAATGACAGATAACGTAATGATGATTGAAGGCACCAGCAGGTACCTCGCCGCAAAAAAGATATCGCGATAGGCTTCTAAGAACGAAGCCACTGCCGAAGACGCGGTCTCGACCTTAACGGCCGGGCTCGCAAATGTCGGCGAGTTCATGATTTGGTCGGCGACTTGCGTGAACTGATTGGTGTTGGCGGTTTTGATCCAAAACAGGTTCATGCTCTTGTCGGCCAAGGGATGTTTCTGTCCCTGATGCGTTAGCGGATACGCATCGAACAGCGACCGATTGAAATAGTCGATATTGACGACCGAGCTTTGATCGTATCGTTTGCCTGGAAAAGTGCCGAGGATTTCCAGTTCAAGATTGATGTCCTTATAGTTGAAGCCATACAGGACAATTCGATCGCCGACTTTCTTTTGTAGCTGCTTGAGCTTCGCTTTACCGACAATGACGCCGAGTTGATTCTGCTTGAGCTTTTCGACCAAGGCGGTGAAGTCTTGCAACTCTTGGCCTTTGAGACTATCTAGCTCGTCCATCATCGTGAGCAGCTTTTCCGGCTCCATGCAAATCACGAACATCGAGTTATCCATCGTTCGTTCTTTGGCATTGCTGGTTAAGCTGCCGCCATAGAACGTCCAACTCATGTAGTCTTGCGGACGAATATCACCGGGTTCGCGTGCGGCGCCTTCTTGAAGGGCCGCGCCATAGGCATACGGCATCTGGCTAGGCATGCGCCAGCGTTCGGTGATGATCGCCTTGACGTTGATGGACTTTTCGCTGGTGACTTCGTTCAGAAATTCCAGAATCGACCAGACGCCAGTGACGACAATCACCAGCATCATGGTGCCGAGCGCCGTCAGCGCGGTGCGCGTGACGTTGCGGCGAATGTTGTCCCAGATGATGAACAAGAATTGCATGGAAGTGTGGCCGCTTGTCTTGTGCCGCCTGATGTTGGTCGCAAATTATGCCATCGCCAGCGGCGAATCCTTCACCAACTGCCCCTTATCCAAATACAGGATGCGATCGGCGCGCTGCGCGGCGCGCGGATCGTGCGTCACCATGATGATGGTCTTGCGCAATTCAGTGCGCAGCTCGCACAACAGGTCTAGGATTTCTTCCGCCGATTTCGCATCAAGGTCACCCGTCGGTTCGTCGGCCACGATCAGCGCCGGATCGGTGACGATCGCCCTGGCGATGCCGACGCGTTGCTGCTGACCGCCCGAAAGTTGCCCAGGGCGGTGATGAACGCGATCGCCCAGGCCGACGATGTCGAGGGCGGTCAGCACTTGCTGGCGGCGTTGTGCGGCCGAAAGCGGCAGCAGCAGCAGCGGCATCTCGACATTGCGAAACGCCGAGAGCACAGGCAGCAGGTGATAGAACTGGAAGATGAAGCCCAGGTTGCGCGTGCGCCAGCTTGCGAGCTGACCTTCACTCATCTTGGAGATCAATTCGTCGCGGACGCGCACCGTGCCGGTGCTCGGCGAATCGAGCCCGGCGATCAAGTTCAGCAGCGTAGTCTTGCCGGAGCCGCTGGGCCCCATCAGCGCCAGAAACTCGCCTTCGCCGACCGACATCGACAGGCCCTTCAGCACGTCGATCCGCTCGCTACCGCGCTGGAAGAACTTATGGACTTCGCTTACTTCGACACAGGTCTCGCCCATCGCAAGGTTCTCAACCGCTGCCTTGAAATTCAAAAATGCGACCACTCCGCCCGATCACGCTTAAAGCACTTTTATGCCTGGCTTTTTCGTTATGATCTCAATCCCGCCAACAAACTTTAAGTCACGTCACAAGCTGCACTTACTGATTCAGGACGACATTCATAACAACATGCAGCCGTGAGAAATTATGCCTGGCCCTTCCACCACCATAAGGGTGGGACTTTCATCGGCCAACCCCTCACAAGATTGCAAGGCCACATCGTATCGCAGGCGGTGTGTGTTGTCAACAATTTCTTACGACTTCGTCGCCCACGAACACAGAGTTGCCTAATTTCGCATCAACGACAGTTAATCCATCTTTGCCGTCGCCGGGGCATCGCTCTTGGCATAGAACGTCACGACGCAGCTCATGTCGGGCTTCAGGTAAACGCCTTCCTCGTCCGCAGGCACGGTCACTTTGACGCGGACGGGCACAGCGCCCTTGGCACGGTCGGCGATCGGCATCAAGCGCGAGACATAGCCTTCGTAGACGCGATTTTGATAAGCGTTTGCGCGCACCTTGCAGCGCTGCCCTTGAAACACCTTTGAGATGTCACGTTCCTGAATGGTCAGGTCGACTTCCAGGTCAGCCAGGTCGGCGATTTCGCAGACACTGAACGAACCATTGAAGGCAATTGGATTGACGATGTTGCCTTCCTCGGCATTCTTCCGCAGGATCGTGCCGCTGATCGGCGAGCGAATGGTGCAACTATCGAGTCGCCACTCGGCCTTGACCAGATCGGCCTTCGCTTGCTGCACTTCGGCCTTAGCGAGGGCTTTGCGCTCGACGCGCGGACCCTCTTCCAGCAGATCGAGCGCAAAGCTCAGGGCGTCAATACGGCGTTTTTGCGATTCAAACGCGGCCGAAGCCGCATCGAGTTCCGCCACCGACACGCCGCCCACCTTTGATAGCTTGGCCGCGCGCTGATAGTCGGCATCGAGTTGCGTGAGCCGGGCTTTGGCTTCGCCCAACTCCGCCTTGGCGCGATCGATTTCTTCCTTGCGGCTGCCGCGTTCCAGTTCTAGCGATTTCTGTTCCGCCACCGCCAGCAGGGCCTTGGCCCGCGCGACGTCAGCCTCGTATTCGACGCTTTCGATCACGCCCAGTGTGTCGCCCACTTTCATCCGCATGCCTTCTTCAATGTTCAGCTTTACCAGCATGCCGCTGACTTTGGGACTGACCAGAATGCGATGCGTTGGCGTGATATAGCCAGGCGATTCCAGCACGATGCCGGCGCGCGAAGCCGAAGACGAACTGGGCCCGGGAGCGGGCGTCTTGGCGGGGGTGGGCTCTGGAG
>JAEZGD010000555.1 GCA_023417165.1 Planctomycetota bacterium | reverse complement strand
GGGCGATACACTTCGCGGTACAACTCGACCACGATGGGGATTTCGCCTAGGCCGACAACATCCACTTTTGCGTTTGCCATGACTCATCCGTCGTTGAAGTGGTTGCGAGGGGACGAAGCGTGACTTCGTCCTAAGGGAATTATCGCAAGCGTTTGACGATGAGCAATGTCCGATCGCGTTCGCGCACCGGGCCGAGTGCAGCTTGCAACTGCGCGAGTAGCTCTTTTGCGGGCAAATGCAGATGCCAACGGACGAATTCCGCCACGGCTGCGTCGTTCCACAGCGCGCCGCGCGCGTCGCTCGTCGAAAGCACGCCATCGCTAAACAGCACCAGCGCGCCGCCGCGAGCCACTTCGCATTGTCGTTGCCAAACTTTCACATCCAATTCAGCGCCGAGCGGCGACAACTCGCCAGTCAGCATTAGATGGCCTTCACGCTCGACCAGCACCGCGCCCACGCGACCAGCGCTCGACCATTCTAATTGGCCCTTTTCGGGCAAGATCAGCCCATAGCCGAGCGAGGCAAATTGCCCACCAGGCGAGCTAGTCCATAAGGTCTCGTTCACGCGTTGAAGCATGTCTTTCGCTTCATGGCGATAGTTGCTGTGCGCTTTGAGCGCGCCTTGCAGCACCGCTGTCGAAAGCCCAGCCGCGACCGACTTGCCATGGGCATCGCCCACCGCCACCGCCAGGCGACCATCGTTGAGCACCGACCAGTCGAAGAACTCGCTGGCGAGTTCCTGGCTGGCTTCCGTAGCGCCGGCGACTTGCCAGTCATCGATCACCGGAGCGACCGACGGCAAATGTTCTTCCTGCCACTGCACGGCATCGTCGAGTTGGCGTTCGAACGTTTTCGATTGCTCGCCGGCAGACAGCAACATCTCGCGTTCCAGATCGGCCGCGATTCGCCCGGCGATGACTTCAATCATATTGGTTTCGGCCGACGAATAATCGCGCGGCTTCTCGCCAAAGATCCACAGCGTACCGAGCGGCGTGCTAGGCGAAGAAACCGGCACGCAGACCGCCGAGGCGAAGTCTTCCGGGCAGTGCCAGTGCGGCAGGTCTGCGGTGTTTTCGATCACCACCGCATGGCCCAGCAGTGCTTCCAGATCAGCAAGCGCGCCGCGTAAAGGGCGGGCGGCATCGAGCAAGCGCGACGGCGGCAGCCCCACGCAAGCGCGTAGCTTGAGTTCGCTGGTATTCTCATCCAGCACGTACAACGCGGCCCCCTGCCCGCCGACGGCTTGCATGCCCGAGGCCAGCGCGGTTTCTAAGCGATCGAGCAGATGCTGCTCTTCATCGCTACGTTTGGTGATCGGCACGCCCGCGGCCAATTCGGCTTCGCGCTGCGCCAGGGCGCGGCGCGTTAAATCGAGTTCGCCCAGCACAATCGCCAGCGCTGCGGCGAGATGTTCGACTTGCTGCCGAGGCAAGCGGCGCGTGGTTTCGTGATCGCGACGACGCGCCGGCGTCAGGACTAATCCCGCGCCGTTGGCGGCGGCGGAAGATCCACTCCAAGCATTGAGTCCCGCCGGCGGTTCATAACGCAGGTGCCAGCCTGTGGAGTGCTCAAAGGCACTGCACAAGATCTCGGCACTGGTCAGTTCGTCGGTCGCGGGCACGAAGACCGGCGAAGTATCTTCGCGATGCAGCTTCAGATATTGGGGGATGTTCTTCACGGGAGAAGGGATGTGCAAGGAGGGATCCGGCAATGTCCTGCGGCGGCGGCAGCGCAAAGACTGCCCGGCCCGCTTGTCCTCCTTGACCAGCACATCCTTTGCATCGGCCGCTGCTTACCCAACCGTGAAGCCAGAATGGCAAGATAGAATGTTTCGCAAAGACAACACGACCACACAATCGCTACGACCGCGACCTGCCTCGCAAATGGAGCGATAATGCCACGAATGTCAGCGGCAGCGCCCATTTCAGCACATACATGGCTTCTTCAAAACAGGCGCGCTTGGGGCTGAAATCGAAGGCGCTGGCAAAACGCTTGCCTGGCTTGCTATAGATATCGCGCAGGTCGCTGAGTTCCTCGGCGCCATAGCCGGCCTCTGCATACACGGCGATCACTTGTTGTGTGTCGCGACGAATCGTCTTGAGATCGCCAGGAACCGCGATGCCGAAATCGGGATCGAGAATCCACCACTGCGGCGCGTCGGCGCCGAGATTGGCTTCGACGACGACATGACCAGGAAACACCAAGATGCGCGATTCAATCGCCTCGCGCTCCAGCACGGTCGACAGCACGCAAGCAGCATCGCCGCAAATACCCACGCCGCGCTTGATGGTTCGCTCTGCGTTGGTGAAGTGATAACGCTGAAATTCCGCGGGGCGCAAATAGCTGGCCGCGTAGAGCAAATAGTTTTCCCACAGCGGCACGCGCAAGTAATGCTTCTGGACGGCCGGCGAATCCCACACGACATGCGAGATGCCGCGCTGCACCACGGTCGTGGCGCGCAGTCCAAATTCCGACTTCGATTCGCCAGGCAAGCGCCGCAACTGCGCGCGCATCTCTTCCAGGCTAAGTTGCAAATCGTTCGGGAACCGCACTACGGTCTCGGCTTGCAAGTCGTCGCGCCGCAGCGAACGCGTCAGTCCATACAAGTTCAGCGCCAGCAGCAGCAGGCCCACGATCCCCAGCGCCCCGGCGATGCGCAGCCTCCAACCGGACGCACTGCGGGTCACAGCGGAGGGCGCAAACGAAGCGGGCGACAGATTGGCACAAGCAACAGGCATGTGCCAATTCTGGCATCGCTATCAAAAAACAATCAATAGTCGCCAGAATATGTCCAACGGCAAAGTGATCGGCCGACTGTAAAGTGTTAAATCGGCTATACACTTTTCAGTGCTTGGACGATCGCCAGGACCCCCACTTGGGCGTCGGCGAACATTAAGTAGGTATTCTCAGCGGCAAACAGGGGATTCGGAATCTTGGCAAAGCCCGAGCTTAAACTGCGTTTGATCACCACCACCGTGCGGCACTTGTCGACGTCGATGATCGGCATGCCGGCGATGGGACTGTGCGGATCGGTGCGAGCAACCGGATTAACGACATCGTTCGCACCAATCACCAAGGCGACATCCACCGTTTCCAGCGTGGGATTGATGGCGTCCATTTCTTTGAGCTGTTCGTACGGAATATCCGCCTCGGCAAGCAGCACGTTCATGTGCCCTGGCATGCGTCCCGCGACAGGATGAATGGCGAACTCGACGGTTACGCCGCGCTTTTCGAGCAGCTTGCACAAGTCGCGCACTGCATGCTGGGCCTGCGCCACCGCCAGGCCATAGCCAGGCACAATCACGACGCGCTGCGCGGAGTCGAGCATCAGCGCGATGTCATCGGCGGTTGCGCTGCGCACCTTCGCATAGACTTCGCTCGCCTGCGCGCCGTGTGATGTGGTGCTGGAACCAAACATGACGTTCGCTAGCGAGCGGTTCATCGCCTTGCACATCAGTTGCGAGAGGATAATGCCCGACGCGCCGACTAACGAGCCGCTGATAATCAGCACACTGTTGTTGATGACAAAGCCAGTCATCGCCGCCGCCAGACCGCTATAGCTATTGAGTAGTGCAATCACGACCGGCATGTCCGCGCCGCCAATCGGATTGACCAGTGTCAGTCCCAAGATCGAAGCGACCACCACCAGCGGCAGATACGCCCAGGTGTGTCCTGCGACCAGCAGACCGATGAATAGCAGGCTGATCACCGTCAGCCCAATGTTGGTCAGCAGTGAATAAGGAATCGGCCACGGTCGCTCGAGGAACGAAAACTCCTCGAGCTTGCCATACGCGAGCAGGCTGCCCCAGAAAGTCACTGCGCCAATTAACGCCGAAGCGCCAGCGGCCAGCAGCGTGTCCCAGGTCGAATGTTCGGCTTGTAACAGATCGCCGCCCGCGACCAATACCGACGCCAGGCCGCCAAAGCCATTCAGCAAGGCAACCATCTGCGGCATGGCAGTCATTTGCACCTTACGCGCTAGGACCATGCCGATTGCCGTACCAACCACGATGCCCAGCACAATATAAAACAGTGTGAAGCGCGCCATTGGATGCCCGGCCGCATACAACCACGCATCGAACACAGCGGCCACGACTGCCACCAACATGCCAATCGTCGCCAGGAGGTTACCGCGGACGGCGCTGCGCGGGCTCGAGAGCGCCTTCAGGCCGACAATGAACAACACTGCGGCCAGCAAGTAGCTCAGTTGAATCGCTATCGGCAGCCAGTCGCGCATGAGCGGCGTCCTTCAGCTACTTGCGTTTGAACATCGCCAGCATGCGATGCGTGACTAGGAATCCACCGACAACATTGATGGTGGCCAGCACAATCGCCAAAAATCCCAAGAATGACGAGAACGCCGGCAAGGCATAGCCGCCAACGATGATCGCACCGACCACGGTGATGCCGCTGATCGCGTTGGAGCCCGACATTAGTGGCGTGTGCAGCATCGTGGGCACTTTGTTAATCACCTCGTATCCCACAAACAGCGCCAGGGCAAAGATCGTGATCGCCGTGAGCAATGCCTGGTAGCGGTCCAGCGAGTAATCGACGGGTTCGATGGGTTTCGCTGGCAGAATGGTCTCGGCGGGCCGTGCAGGAGTTTCGGCCGGCGCGGGTCTCGGAGGCGGTTCGGTGGGCGGAATCGCCAAAACGGCGATAGGCCGCTGTTGTGGCCCGGGACCGTTTTGGCCGGTTGCCGACGATTGCCCATGGACGCGCGGCACGTGTAGTTCAGGCCTAGGGCGCGCGGGACTGACCCAGGCCAGCAATACGACAGCGCTAAGGCAAAGGGTGATTCGCGTCCACATAAGCGTTCCCTCGGCATTACATGTCGGGAGCCGACGCCGTCGCCGGTTCGTGTCCGAGCGCGCGATGCACGCGCGGATGCACAATATTTCCGGCTTGCGCGACCAGCGTTTCGCGCACGATCTCATCCGCAAAGTTGATCTCGGTGCTGCCCTTGATTAGCAGATTCTTGATGAACTGCACGATATTGCCCGACAGCAACAAGCTGGCGTCGTGCGGCACATCGCCTGGCAAGTTCGCGGGGCCAAGAATCACCACGCCATGCTCGACGACGCGCTCGCCCAACTGCGTCAGCGGGCAATTGCCGCCACGCTCGGCCGCCAAATCGACAATCACACTGCCGGGGCGCATCTGCGCGACAGCATCGGCGCGAAACAATAACGGCGCGCACTGGCCAGGAATGGCCGCGGTGGTAATCACGACGTCGCTGTCACGCACAAACTTGCCCAGCGCGTCTTGTTGCTTGTGTGCGAAGTCTTCGCTTTGCGCCGTCGCATAGCCGGACTTGTCTTCGGCTTCAGCCGATTCCAAACCCAGCTCTATGAACTTGCCGCCGACACTTTCGACTTGTTCGCGACAGGCAGGGCGAACGTCGTACGCATGCACGACCGCGCCCAACCGTCGCGCGGTGGCAATCGCTTGCAGGCCCGCGACGCCGGCGCCCAGCACAAGCACTTTGGCAGGAGCAATGGTGCCGGCCGCCGTCATCATTAGCGGAAACATTTTGGGTAGTTCGACCGCCGCCAACAGCACCGCGCGATAGCCAGCAATGGTCGCCATCGAAGACAACACATCCATCGCCTGAGCGCGGGTGATGCGCGGGATGAGTTCCAGCGCAAAGAGTGTCGCGCCGGATCGCGCCAGTGTTTCGCAAAGTTGCGGCCGGTTCAGCGGATCTAGTTGTGCAACGAATACTTGCTCCGGGCGCAGGCTGCCGAACGTTTCGGCGTCCGCGACGCGCACTGCGACGACGACCTCGGCGGCCAGCGCTTCGGCTCGCGAGACCACCTGCGCGCCTTTTTCCAGATAAGCCGCATCGGCAAAGCCGGCGTTCTGGCCGGCTCCGGCTTCGATCAAGACCTGCCATCCGGCCTTGGTCAGCACCGGTACCGCAGCCGGCACCAGCGCGACGCGCCGCTCGACGTGGGCCAATTCCTTCAGAGCCGCCAATTGCATGCGAGTCTCCTGGGATCGAAGTGGGGGTATTGTAAGGCAACCGATGCGCGATACGCAAATTACGTAGCTGTCACTAGTTAGAAGTTGTCAGAGTTGCAGAAAACCCATCCGTTTTCCGCTCGATTGGCTTCCAAAAAGCCGCCAAGACACACCCACAGGGGGGTTGCGCACAAGACAAAATCTGTCTTGGGCTGAATGCCAACTGACCCTTGTACCGACAATATCAACTTGCTATAGTACGCGTTTCCCCTGAACAGACCGTGATGGCCAGTAGTGGCTGTCCGCTTGCAGATTGACCGAAGGAGAGTCTCGTGGCCGGCACGAAATCGTTTCAGGCCAAGCCTGGCGAACTGACCCCAAAGTGGATTCTGGTCGATGCCACCGACAAAGTTGTCGGTCGCTTGGCCAGCGATATCGCCATGGTGTTGATGGGCAAGCATCGCCCCACCTACACCCCGCACGTCGACACCGGCGACTTTGTCGTGGTCGTCAACTGCGAGAAGGTCAAGTTCAGCGGTAAGAAGTGGGAGCAGAAAGAGTACGCGTGGTACACGGGTTACACCGGTCAACGGACCGAAACCGCCGCCACCCGTCGCGATGAGCATCCCGATCGCATCCTGCGTGACGCCGTGCGCCGCATGCTGCCCAAGAACAACGTGCTCGCCCGCAAAATGCTGGCCAAGCTGAAGTTGTTCGCCGGCCCTAGCCACGACCACCAGGCCCAACAGCCCGAAGCCAAAGAGCTGGGCGTCAAGTAACAACCCAGACCCACTGCCAGGCAATTTCGCCGGCGGGTCTTTGTGAAGCCAAACTACTTAACCATGCGTCAGGCGAATTTGCCTGACCTACATTCATCGATCGCACAGAACCATGGTTGCTGCCAAGAAAGATCCTCGCACTAACGACGCCCTGGGCGTTGGCCGTCGCAAGACCTCGGTCGCTCGTATCCGCATTCGCGCCGGCAGCGGCAAGATCACGGTCAACGACCGCCCGTTCGAGGAATATTTCCCGATCGACCAAGAACAGCGCCAGATCCTGGAAGTGCTGGATTCGGTCGCTCTGCGCGACAAGGTGGATGTCGCCATTCGCGCCACTGGCGGCGGTCGCAATGGCCAGGCCGGTGCGGCTCGCATGGGCATCGCCCGTGCTTTGGTCAGCTACGACAGCGAGACGTTCAACGCCATGCGTGACAACAGCTTCCTGACGCGGGATTCGCGCATGAAGGAACGCAAGAAGTACGGTCTCCGCGGTGCTCGCCGTGGCGTCCAGTTCTCGAAGCGTTAATCGCTGCCGCGAACTTCAAGATTCACGAAGCCTGCGACCATGGGTCGCAGGCTTTTTTTGTGGCTTTACTGGCCCAGCATGTCTTCACTAGCCCGCAGCGCGAGCAAGGGAAGAGCGATGATTGAACCCGATAGCCGCCGCGCGTTCCGGTTGAGCTTCGTACCCCACAAGTACTCACGGCGACAATCGCTATCGGCATACCTCTTCCCTCGCTGGCGCGTCGGGCTAGTAAAGGAAACAAATACCCGGCGGGAGGGTACAATGAAGGTCCCTCGCTTTGCAGGAAATCGCGATTGTCACGCCTCGACGCTTCCAACTCGACTTCGCCTGCCAAGCCACGCGCGGCGCGGACCTTGACTGGTTGGATCGTGCGGCTGAGCTTCTGGGTAGTCTTGCTGACGCTGATTGGCGGCGTACTGGTAATGGCCAACGGCTGGCGACCGCCATCAACGCCTGTGCCCACCGCCGCTGCGCCTCGTCCGAAGAAGGTCGCGCCGCCAGATCCCTTGGCCGCCAGCGCTCGCCAGGCGGCTCGCAGCGTCGTTTCGATTCAAACGGTCGGCCAAGGCAACACGCGCAACCTGGGTGCAGGCTTTGTGATCGAGGGCGACCTGATCGCCACTAATTTTCACGTCGTCTCGTCGGCCACACAGGCCCAAGTCCGCTTCGCGGTGGGGGGGCTCTTTGCGGTCCAGGGCTACGCGGCCGCGCTCCCGCAGCACGACCTGGCGATTCTGCGGCTTGAGGCCCCGCCCAATGATCTCGCGCCGCTGCCCTTCGCCACCCAGTCCCCTGCCCCGGCGTCGCAGGTGATGGCAATTGGACACCCGCGCGGCGTTGAGTTCGCGTTCGTCGCCGGGCGGGTCAGCCAGCGCGTCAAAACGAGCCAACTTTCCGACGACGCCCAGCGGTTTGTGCAAAAGCTGACCGGTTCCAGCGAAGAACTCACCTGGCTCCAGCACACAGCGACGCTGGCAGAAGGGAACAGCGGTGGGCCGCTCATCGATGACCAAGGCACGGTCGTCGGCATCAACACCTGGATCAGCCGCGAAACCGGCGCAAACTACGCACTGACGAGCGAAGCCTTGCGAGCCCTCGCCGCCAGCGTCACTTCGCAAACGCGACCGCTCTTGGAGCTGGCTCGTCCCGATGTGCGTGCCGCGGCGGTCGTGGCGCGCTTAAGCGCGGCGCGCGTGCAAACGCTGTTCGAATCCGCCGAAGCGCAGCGCTGGTTGCCTGCGAGCGCTGCCGACTATCGCCCGTTCCAGGAACTCGCCTTGGCGATGATGGCGGCGCATCTGCCACAAAGCTTCGAAGGGGACGCTACCGACGAAGCGCGCATCGCCGAGTTGCAAACGGCCGTCACACGGATCGAAGACGCGCTGCACGCCAAGACCGACTTCGGCGCGCCCGATCAAATCACCATCGTCAACGAGCAAGCCGCGGCGGCGCTGCGACAACCATTCGCAGGCGTATTCTGCTTCGCGGAAGTGGTGCGCGTCGTCAGTGGCGATCATGGCCAGCGCGGCATGCTGATGCAGCTCGTTGGCGATGCGCAGCCGCTGTTCGTGTCGCTCGACGGACAGTTGCTTGAACCGCAGCCTGGCGAGATCTATGCCTTGTTGGGCGTGAACCTGCGCGGCGAAGTCGTCCGTTATGGTGACAACCCACTGAAGCTGACCACCGCGCCGGTGATCGTCAGTCGCACGCTGATTCCGCTCGCCGCGCCGCCGGGCGAGTAGCTCGAAAGCTCCGCGCATAGCGATTATTCCGCTGCTAGCGACCAGGCAAGTTTCGCTTGTTCCCCGGACTCTGCCTGTCGATAACTCTTTGGCGATACAAGCGCGCTACGGAGAGGCGACAGGCTAAAGGATGGGCCGCAGATCCTGCCGACCCTTTTGGGAGTCCCACCATGAACTCGCCTTCCGCCTGGTTTCCCGCAAAGCTCGACCGCCCCACGATCCTGCTCGTCGATCACGACCCGCTGCTGATCACCGGCATGGCGGCCGTGCTCGATAAAGAAGGCTACGAATGCCATCTGGCGCGCGATCCGGAAGCGGCCGTCAAAGCCGCCCGCGCGCTCGACCTTGACCTGCTGGTTTGCGATGTGAATCTCGGCGGCTATAGCGGCGTGGCCTTGATGCGCGAGCTGCGCGAAGAGCACGGCCAATCTGATGTGCCGGTGATGTTCACTTCGCAGCAACAACTGCCCGACGTCATTCATCGCACCTTCGACGCCACCGGCGCGTACTATCTGCGGAAGCCGTTTGAACCCAGCCTGCTGATCGAACTGGTCGCCCAGGCGTTGTGGCTGCCGCACTTAATCACATCGCGCGTCGCGCCGCGAGAAGCGACGATCGACAAGTCGACCTCGCGCGTCCCTGCCCCGCTCGGCATCGATCACATCGCGCGACAGTTGTCGTAATCACCGCGAGAATAATGGCGAGCGGGAGGCGTGAGCCTCCCGTTTTTGCTTTTTGCGAGTGAGATATTGAGAGTCGGAATGAATCGGAAGGCTCACGCCTCCCGCTCGCCAACGCTCGCCACTACTTCACTTCGAGCATTCGCTCGAGCGCGACCAGCGACCAGCGCGTGACGTCTT
>JAEZGD010000536.1 GCA_023417165.1 Planctomycetota bacterium | reverse complement strand
GCGGTTGAGCCATGCTGACGAACTCGATGTGACTCCGAGCGACGAAGTGTGGGCTGTGTCGCAGGCGATGCAAACTGCCGACAGCCAATCGCCCGAGACCATTTGGACGCATCCGCTCGGCAGTCCGCAGATTGAATTGGACCTGGAACTGCAGCAAGCGCGTGACGCAGGTGTGGTTGCTGTCGAGCAAGCCTGGATGCAGTCGTGGCTGGCTCCGCAAATGCGACAGGATCGCGCGGTCTTTCGCGTGACGACGGCCGCCGATCGGCTGCGCATTCAAGTGCCGGACGACATTCAAAAAAGTAGCCTGGTCGCGGCGATCAACGGCCGCAGCGCGACGCGGCGCCGTCTCGATGCCGAAGGCGTGCTGACGCTAGAGCTACCCGCGGCGATGCAGCCGACCACGTATGTTGTCGAACTGTGGTATGAGTTCACACGCGGTCGCCCGGCGATCGGCGTGATGCAGATGACTGCGCCGCAACTCCTAGGCGCTGGCGAAGCGCGGCGCTCGTATTGGCAAGTGATTTTGCCC
Source organism: Planctomycetota bacterium (assembly GCA_023417165.1). Lineage (GTDB taxonomy): Bacteria > Planctomycetota > Planctomycetia > Pirellulales > Pirellulaceae > JAEZGD01. The sequence continues at coordinate 9,423 of JAEZGD010000536.1, read as the reverse complement.
GAGAACGAACATCTGCTGGCTGGTCCGCAGAATCTAGCGGCCGACATGCGTTGGCGCTGGGAGGGAACGCACTTTGGTCGAGCGGGGCGCATGTCGCAGAATGATTTAGAGCGCTGGAGCGGCGCGTCGCTGCAACCCAATCCGCCCAGCGGCACCAATGCGTTTTTGTTTAGCGGCTTTGGCTCGCTCGAAAAGATCGAGGTCCGCACGATTGCGCGTCGCAGCGTACTGTTAGCCTGTTCGGGATTGGCGCTGGTGGCGGGACTCGCGCTGCTGTATCTGCCGCTCGCCCGGCATCCGCTGGTGTTGGTATTGGTGGGTATTGGTATTGGCACGCTCAGCCTGTGGAGTCCCGATACCGCTGTCATGATTGCCCAGGCGGCGATCGCGGGCGTCGGTTGTGCTTTGCTCGCTCGCTTGCTGCAAAGTCTGTATGGCAGTCCACCGCTGCCGCGCGTGTCGCGCCGTCAGGCATCGCCTTCAACGATCGAAGGCAAGTCGACCGAAGCCCACATGCGTTACGATCCCGGTTCGCAGACCACCACCTCGGCGGTTCCGGTTGCTGCTCCTGCGCCGGTGGAGTCGTCGCCATGATGACGCTGCGCGCGCGGGGAAGCATGACGCTGTGGTGCCTGGTGTGCCTCTGGCTGCTGGCCAGCCATGCGCCGGCGCAGCTCAAGCCCAGCAGCGCGAAGCTCGAATACTATCGCGTCTTTTACCCGGCTAATCTGCCGCAAGCGGAACTGAAAGAGCTATTGGCAGGGCATCGCCCGCTGGCGACGACTGAGTTTGAAGCGATGTTGGCCGCGGTCAATGCAGCGCCAAGCGGTCCCGGCGGCGCGAATGTGCGCCTGCTCGAAGCCACCTACACGGCGCGGCTCGATCAATCCGATCTGGTCGCTGGCACGGCTCAATTGCAGGTCCAGCACCAACTAGCGACGGAAGCTATGCTGGGGTTGGATCCCTGTTCGCTGGCAGTGAGTAAACCGCGCTGGAAGCACGATCTTGATACGACCGCGCGACTGGGCATGGATGCGGGCGGCAAGCTGGCCGTGGTAGTGGAACCGACCGCTGTGGCGGAAGACAGTACCACCGCAACGACAGATCAAGCCAAGTCCGTGATCGCAGCGCTCGAAGCGACCGAACTGCAGTTTGACTGGTCGCTGCGCGGCGCGCGATCGAGTTCTGGCGCGCTGGTGTTCGACGTGCAGATGCCCGCTTGCCCAACCACGCGTTTGCAACTCGATTTGCCAGCGAATGTGACGCCCGTCGTAAGCCATGGCATGGTGACCGAACTCCTCGAAGGTCCGGCGATTGCGACAGATCCCAGAGACGAAGACGAGGAGGACAAGGAAATCGAATCTCGTCGCCATTGGTTGATCGAACTGGGCGGTCGCACGCGCACCACGCTTAGCATTGTCACCAAGGAACTGCTCGAGCAACGTCAGCGGTACGTGCTGCTGCGGCAAGCAGTGGTCTATGACCTGACGGCCGAAGCGCTCGAAGCCAGTTTTGATTTAAACCTGGATATCTATCATGAGCCGCTTCGCCAACTGACGCTGGAACTGGAACCCGCGCTGCGCATCACTTCGGTTCGGCTAGGCGATACGCCGCTGACTTGGACTATCGCCCCGGGTGTGGCGGGCGGCAAGCAGCGCGTGGTGATCGAATTCAGCGAGCCCCTCTCAGGTCACGAACGCCAATTGCGCGTGGCGACACTCGCGCGCATCGAACGCCAGCAAGCGTGGCGCTTGCCCGGGCTGCGTGTCGAAGGCGTCGTCTGGCAGGAAGGCAGTCTTACGCTGCAAGTCCCTGAAGATCTGGAGTTGTGCGCGCTCACGCCGCATGCGGCTCGTCAGACCAAGGCGGTGGCGGCGACGGCCATGCGCACGCTCGAACAGCATCAGTTTCAAAGCCTCGCGGCCGACGCCGGGCTGGAAATCTTCGTCCGCGATCGCCAGGCGAGGATCGAATGCGAAGAAGGCTTGACGCTGAAGTGGGATGGGCCGCATCTTACAGGCCGGCTCGTCAGCCAGATCTTCGCTCGCCAAGGCGCGGCCTATCAACTTGCCGGAAATCTGCCGCCCGGCTGGGTGGTCGATAGCGTCGAGACCGAACCGGCCGGCGCGCTCGACGATTGGACGGTTGCTGGCGGAGCGGAACAAGAATTGCAATTGACGGTGCGGCTGGCGCAGCCCATTACTTCGCAGCAATCGCTGTTGCTGCGCGTGCATGCGCATCGCCGCGCGCCGGCGCGCAACGAGCGCTTGCAACCTGATGAGTATCGGCTGGCGGATTGGCAACAGGTCAAACGCTTGCGGCGGCTGATTGCTGTGCAAACCGAAACGCAACAGCAATTGGCGCTCGTAGGCGATGCCGGACTCGCGCGGCTTGATCCGACGACCTTAAGCCTGACCGAGCAACGGTTGATCGACGCCTCGGCCAGCCGGCTGGTGTTTGTCGAAGCCTCGGCCACGCCTGCCTTTGCTTTGGCGCTGCGCAGTGAAAGCCCGCGCTTTGCCGCCGAGACCGCTACGACTTTTGTCTTAGGCGCGGACCAGTTGTCCGAAAGCCATGCGATTCGCATTGTTCCGGATGCTACGCCCATCAGCCGCGTGCTGGTGCGTTTCACACCGGCGCTGCCGCGCGAAGTGACTTGGAAACTCGAGCAAAACAGCGGTGCCGATATCACCGCGCGGCCGCTGGCCACGGCCAATGGCGAATTGTGGGAGGTGTTGTTGCCGCGGCCGCAGAATACGCCGCTGACCGTGACTGCCGAACGTCAAACTACGCTGCGCCCTGGCGATGCCTTGCGCGAAGCGCCACTAATCGTGGTGGCCGATGCGGAAACGCAACGCGGCCAAATTACGATCGAAGTGACCGATGGCGTCTCGCCGGTCATCGAGCAGCAGGGGCTGAAGCCGGTTTTGCTCTCGACGACTTCGCCCACGACCCGCGCCCGGTTTGTGCACCAACCTGCGCAAGATCAGCGTTTAATGATTGGCCACGCCCCGACTGATGTGCGTCCCGCGCCGCTGTGGGCTTGGTCGCGACAAATGATTGGCCGCGTCGATACGACAGGGCAGCGCATTTGCACGGTGATTTATCATCTAGAGAACACCGGCGTTCCGCAGTGGATGTTGCGCTTGCCGCCTGGCGCTCGCTTGCGACAAACACGCGTCAACGGCGTCCGGCTGACCAATTTCGCCGCGCCAGAGACCGATCTGCCGATCCCGTTACCGCCTGGCGAGCAGTATGCGCTGGTGGAAGTCGAGTATTCGCTGCCGCCGCGCCCGCTCGGCTTTGTCGAACAACTGACCCTGCCAGCGCCGACAACGAGCATTCCGGTGTTGGCCTACGAGACGCAGGTGTGGTTGTCACCAGCGTTTGGATTGAGCGAAGCCGTCGATCAACAACTCGATTGGCGCGGTCGCTTGTTGGGACCGCTGGTGCGCCGCGATGCGGGGCCGGTGTCGTTGTTCTCATCCGACACCTGGCGTCAACCGCTGGGCGGCCAGCGCGCGACCAGTACGCAGCGTCGCTGGGCGGCGAATTGTCGCGACATTTGGCAACAGATTGTGGCCGAAGGACCTGCCACCTGGGGCGAAGCGGTCGAGCGCTATGATCGCTTGGCGGCCGACGCGCCACAGTTTCTGCCAAAACTCGAAATCGACGCCGCCGCGCTCGCCGGCTTGAATATCACGGCCGAAACCGAGATCGCCGCGCCAGAGCGCTCCTCGCCGGCGCTCGTTTTTAGTCAGCATCATCTGGCCTTGGTACTGCACGAGCAGACCGTGCGTTTAACCAGTCGCTTGCGGGCCAGTGGCGCTCAGCACGAGCGTTTCGATCCGGTGGTGAGCATTGCCATCGAATCTAACTCAGAAGCGCAATCGCGTAGTGTGACCGCGACCGACTGGGTGGTGCGTCCTGAGATGCCGCGCTGGCCGTGGCAGGCAGGCGAGCCTTCGCTATGGACCGATCTGGAAGCGGCCGGATGGACGGCGCATCCACTGGCCAGCCAGGGCGACGAGATTCGCTTTACGATCAGCCGCATCTACGATGTGCGGGCGTTGGCGTGGGGTGTGTTTTTAGTCAGCGCCGGGCTTTGTGCCTGGATGGTGTCGCGCCGTTGGTTTGCTTACCTGGTGGCGGTCGCCGCTGCCGCCATCGTCGCGCTTTGGTTGCCGGCCGCGTTTGCGCCACTGGCGACTGCGGCATTCTTGGGTGCACTCGCAGGCGGTCTCGCAGCGCTCGCTTTACGACCGATGGGCAAAACTCGCAGTGTTGCCGTTAGCACTGCGCCAGCGAGCCAGTCGCGCGTGCCGGTCGCCGTGGGCGGACTGATTTTGCTCGTTGGCATGATTTGGTGGAATGGCACATCGGCTCAAGAGCCGCGCGGCACGCCCACTCCGGCCAGCGAAACGTATCGCGTCCTGGTGCCGACCGATGAAGATCGCAAGCCGGCCGGCGATTATGTTTATCTACCGCGCGCCTTCTATGATGCGTTAGCGCGACAAGCCAAGAACGCCAAGGCGATACCGCAAGGCTGGATCATCTACGAAGCGACTTATCGCGGTCGCGTGCAAACAGCGACTGCCGGTAAGCTGCAGTTTGCCGACCTGGTCGCTTCCTATGATGTGGAAGTCTTTCAAGCGAACACGGTCGTCACGATCGGGCTGGGGCGCGAAAACGTCAACCTGCTGGATGATCGCGTCAATTTGGAAGGCGAGACGGCGCGGATTGAATGGTTGGAAAATGGCGCGGGGTTCACGCTGCCTATCGCCAAGCCGGGGCGTTATCGGGTGGATGTCACGCTACGTCCCACAGCGCGGATTGTTGGCGCACGCGAAGAAGTCGATTTGCGTTTGCCGCGGGTCGCACGCTCGCAATTGCTGTTGCGCTCTCCTGCCGGCGTGGCGGGATTGCAAATCACGGGTGCACAAGGTCACACAGCACAAGCGGAAGCCGGCAACTGGTCGGTCGATCTGGGACCAACTCCGCGATTGACCGTTTATTGGCCCACCGGCGAGAGCACCGACGCTCCCAAAAGCGAAGTCGAAGTTGCACAGCAGTTGTGGTGGAAGCTGCGCGAAGGCGGCGTAGTGCTGGAGTCGCGCTGGCATTTTAAATCCAGCGGCGATCCGCTCACCGAGGTGCGCCTGATCGCTGATCCGCGGCTGCGATTGTTGCCGCTGGCCGCCGACCAGCCTGTCAGCGAACAGTCGGTTCGCGAAGGCGATGTACAGGCGATTCGCTTCGCATTGAAAGAACCGTATCAACGCGAAGTGACTTTAACCGCCAGTTTTTCGCTGACCGGAGCCGCAGGCATCGGGCGACTTTCGTTGCCGCGCTTGGAAGCGGTGGCCGATCGCCTCACGCGCCGTTGGTTGGCCGTCTCGACGTATGGCGTTCTGGAAGCGTCGGTCGATCCCGCGCAGCGCGCCGATCGTTTGACTCCGCAAGAGTTCGCGACCGCATGGGGAGCCATGGAACCTCCCGCGCAAGCGTTTCGCATCGAGGATCAAACGCAGCCATTGGTGATGCTGGTGTCGCCCAAGCCTGTGCAAGCGGTCGCGCGCCAAGCCTTGACCTTTGTGCTGGAGCCGGCGCGCATTCGTGCCGAGTTGGAGGCGGTCGTCAGCGCCAGCGATGGAGCCATTTATCAGCATCAATTGCAACTGCCCGCGGATTGGGAAATTGACGAAGCTGTGTTGCACGAAGGCGAAAGCTCAGCGCGGAAGCTGCGCGTCGCCTGCGCGATGGATGGTGCTTACACGTTGTTCCTGCCGCATGGCGTCTCTGGCGAACACCGATTGGCGATTAAGGCCCTTGGTCCCACAACTCCGCATGCCGCTTGGACTTTGCCTGCGATTTCGCTGCTAAGTGCGACCAGCGAGCCGCCGCTGGTGTTTGTCGAACGCTTCGGACCACTCGTGGCGTCCGTCACCTCGCATGCGGGCTACGAATCGCTCGCCGATGCTCCGCCCGCCGCAACCAACGGCTCGCTGCATCGCGTGGCCGTGTTGCGTCCGCTGCCTGGTGCAGAGTCGCGTGCGATTGAAGTAAAGACCGAGCGCAGTGCGACGCGGCTGAATGCTACGCAACTGATTTCAATTGTTCGCCGCGGCGACGCTTGGCAAGCCGTGGTGGATCTGGCGCTGGAGGCGACGGGCGGAAGTGTTGAGTCGCTACGTTTTGAGATCCCCAGTGATTTGGGCGAAATGCGACTCGATACGCCTGCAACGCTGCAAGTGTCGGCGGTCGCGGGGCAGAATCGCCCGCATCTGACCGCCCGGCTGGCCGAGCCGCGCTCGGGCAAGTTTACGGTTCGCTTGATCGCCTCGTTGAACGCGGCTGTCGCCGATCGCTTGCAAGCTCCCGACATTCGCCTGCTCGATGCCGAGTCGTTGCGCGTGTATGTGGTGTTGCCATCACAGATCGACGAGCAAAAACTGTCGTGGGATACGCGCGGTCTGCAAGCGGCCAGTTTGCCGGAGGGCCAGCGCGAGCCATCGCCTGACTCCGTTGTGTTTCAAGCACCGATGGGGCGGTTTCAAGCGGCCGTCAAACGATTCGAACGGGTCGCGGGCGTGCCTCAAGTACGCTTGGCCGATGTCGCCGTGGCGCTTCCGGAGGGTGGACAGGGTTTGGGCGTGATCAGCTTCGATCTGGAGCCGGCGGGCTTGGCTGCTTGTCAGGTGCAAGTGCCGCCCACGCAACGTTTGATTCAAGCCACCGTGGCCGGCAAGCCGGCCGTCGTTCAGCCTCTGGGCGATAACCGCTATCGACTGTTATTGCAGCACGAACAGCTTTCACAGCACATTGAATTGCTGTTCGCGCTGTCGCCTGACGAGATAGGTGCCGCCCGGACGCGACAACTGATCACGCCGACGCTGCTGGACATTCCGGTCGAACGCACCTTGTGGACGGTCATTTCCGATCGACAAGCGCCCGTCTATTTGCAGAATCGCGAGGCACTGATTGACCTACCGCGGCAAACGACCTTTCGTCTGAAGACGGCCGAAGCGCTGTTGGCGCATGCCGCCAGTCATGCGTTGGAAGGCGATGCCGAGCAGATCGCCACGTGGTTTGCCGATTGGTCGCAACGTCAGACGCGACTGCATGCGCTCGTGGTGCGCGAGCCGTTCGATGGCGAGGGCCAAGCGTCCACGCTGCGCAGCGATTGGACTTCATTACAGGCAGAAGCGCAAGCGCTGGCTCAGCAATGGAACATCGCCGAGACGACCGAGGACTTGCTGTCAAAGAGTGTTAGTGTTCAGCAACTTTCGGACTTGATCTCGATCGAGCGCGACGGCAATGAGCATGTCGAGCGCGCCATGTTGCCCGGCGCGCCGGCGAGTTTGGAGGTCGAAGGCCACAACGCACGCCGGGCGTTTGTATTGCCGCGAGCGCTGGGCGCATTGCTGGTAGTGTTGAGCTTTTGTGCGGTGACGTTGCTGTTGCGCGGGCCGATGGCGTGCGAGTTTGTGAAGCAAACACCACAGCTTGTTGGCGTGATGCTCGGCATTGCGTGGTGGTTTTGGCTGACGCCGCCGCTGGTGGGAATTGTGATCGCGGTGCTGTTTGCGCTGGCTGCATTGCGTTCGCCATGGCCGCGCACGCCAGCGATCTCTTCTTCGCTGCTGAGCAGTTCGACGCCTCCGCGCTCGCGATAGTTACGATTGCTCAGGCAATAGTGCGGGAGCGGTCCACGCGCCCATCACTATCATGGCGAGGGTCGTATGCAACACGATCACTAGTTGCATCTCCAGAGTGTCGCAACCCAGCAGAAAAACAAAGCACAGACCCAGGCCTAGGCCGGCGAACAGGCCGGCCAGGCATCCGATCAAGATTGCAAATCCATCGTGGCGAGCGGGTTTGTTGTTGGTGTTGTCCACGCAAACCTCCCATAAAAGGTCGAAGCGCTGCTTCGACCGGCGCACCTTCGAACCTGCGGCCGTGCTCAAGCAGCACGCCGCAACGTATAGAGTCGCCAGCAGCCTGTTGGTTACCGCTGGGGCACTGCGCTGGCGAAAGATAAGCGACTAGAAAGCAGCGTGCTTGAGTTGGGCCAGCCGCGCTTGCACCGCACGCACGATCCGATCGCAGCGCGCGCCGCCAAATTGATAGAGCTGGCGAACTTCAACGCCAATCTGAGCATCAATACGCTCGCGCAGCAGCGCCCGAGCACGATGCAAACGCACTTTGACGTTGGCTTCCGTTAAGTCGAGACAGCAGGCGGTATCGCGCGTATCGAGTTCTTCGATCATGCGCATGGCGAACACCGTTCGCAGGTCGTCCGGCAGATCGTCCACAGCGCGCCGCAGAATGTGTCCTAGTTCTTGAATGCTGGCCGCCTGCGCCGCTTCGGGTTGGTTAGTCAACGGCGCCATGTTGACATGCTCCGGATCATGAAAATTCACGGTTTGCAGGCGTGCTTGCTTGCGTCGCCGTGCGAGCGCCGTATGAATGGCAATCTTCGTCAGCCAAGTCGAAAACTTCGCAAGCCCTGCGAACTGGCGCAAATGTTCATAGGCGCGCACGTAGGTGTCTTGGAGGATGGCTTCCGATTCGTCGTCATTGGCCACAATGCTGCGAACAATGCGGAACAGTCGTTGGTTATAGCGCCGCATGATCAGTTCGAATGCAGCCAGATCGCCAGTCAACACTCGCCGCACGATTTCTTCGTCAGCGAGCAAGTCCGCCTGCGCAGGCGTGGTGTCCACGGTCGAGTCAGACATGACATCCTAGGGGTTTGTGAATTCTGTGTGTGCTATGCCGACCGACTGCAGGCTGCGGGATAGGCGGCAACCATGTTGCGTCCCACCGCGCGGCGCTGGGCTTCTTGCGCTGCCAGTTCGCAGCGTTGGTAGTGTTCGTAGTCGGCCCGCGCCGCCTTCAGGCGTGCTGTTAATGCCTGCAGCGCGTCAAGGCTGGACTCTAACGCCACCATGGCGATGTCAAGTTCTTGGGGTGTGGGATAGTCTGCGGAATCCGCCGCGATGCGCAACATCTTATGGACTGCCAACGGCGCGCGGACCAAGTCTTGCAAACTGGACAGCGTCGCATGAACTTCCTCGCTACCTTCGGGCCAGTCCAGGTCCATCAGCCCCAGGGCCGAAGCGAGCGGGCATTGATCGGGCTCGCCAGTGCGATAGCGATTGAACAGCGCCGCGCCGAACGCTTGCAGGCGATAGGCATCCCAGCGCGCCTCGGCTGGCAGACGTAGCCACGCGATGAAATCTACTGCTTGCCGCTCGATTTCGGTCGCGATCGCCATCGGATCGGCCTCGGCGGCGGTCGCTTGCGCGAGATAGCCGGGCGGATAACGTTCATTCCAGAATGCTAAGGGGCGAGGCGCGCGCGCAGATTCCAGAGGTGCGGACATCGGTGGGCATGTTTCCAGTACGCCGGACGGATAGC
>JAEZGD010000489.1 GCA_023417165.1 Planctomycetota bacterium | reverse complement strand
CCGTTCGCGCCTTGCGCATAGACGTAGCCGGTTTCAGGATCGGCCACCACGCTCGACCAACCGACGCGCACGTCGGGAACGTCGCTATTCCAAACATTGTTCTTCACTTCCCAGATCGTCTCGCCGGTCTCGGCGTTTAAGCAGACGACCTTCTCTTGCAAAAACAGATCGGGATCTTTGGGATTGCGCTCGCCGACAATCGTATAGAGCTTGCCGCGCATCACCACAGGCGTGCTGCGGCCGCCGATGTCTTCGCGCTTCCATACCACATTGCTGCCTTCGCCCCCATCGGGATTCCAGTCATCGGGCAAACCAGTCTCGCGCGAGATGCCGTTTTGCTCCGGACCGCGCCAGTGCGTCCAATCGAGCGGATCGGCCTTCGGCTTCTCTTGAGAATGCACCACCGCCGCAGAGACAGCGAGGAAGAATAGCGAACAGAATCCAACAGTGACAAAGCGTCTCATGCGTCGGCTCATGCAAGGTGGGAGGAACGTACAGGTGGGTACATGCACGACGATAGAAGCATTTAGGATACGTCGCCGGGAGGGGCGAGGCAACTATGGACGTCGGAAGCGGCTGTATGGCTAAATGCTCTCAAAACCTTAGTTTGCGCCCGGCCGTACCGAGTCAGGGGGTGCCTTCTGCTCGGATTCGACGCCGAACAAAGCTCGAAATGCGGGGCCCGTTTCGCCAGCGTGCGCGGCACGCCCGAGTTCGGACCACTCTTGTTCGCTGATGGCTGGCGTTGGCTCAGGTTCTGGCTTGTAAACCGTCAGCCACGCGAAGAACGCTTGCGCCGCAAAAAACAACAAAAACAAGCACACTCGCAACGTTGCCCCCGAGCCTCCAGACTCTAGGGGCGGTAAACATTCGGGATCCTGTACGTTGTCTTCCGGTATTTTGTTCATCGTAGAAAGCTCAGTCGAACCACTCGTCGTGTGGGTCGAATTTGGGAAGGCAGACGATCAGCACTTTCATCTTCCCCACCGCGCGGTGCCGCGTGCCAGGGCGAATCATGATGCACATCCCCGGCTTAACAGAAATTAATGCGTCGTCGAGCTGCATTTGAGCGTCGGGACCGCATTCCAGGAAGTAATACGTCTCAGTCAGCCGCCGGTGGTAATGCACCCGCGCGTCGGTCGAGATCTCGGTCACATGAATCGTGCCGGGATAATCGGCGACCTCGGCAAACGCCCGGCGCGCCGTCCCGCAAGGACACGGCACGCCGGCGATGGTGGCGAAGTCGGCCACTTCATAGCCAGCCTGGTGCGAAGTACTCATGCCGCGATTGTACCACGAACCAGCCGACCTTTCCCCCACGAATTTACTCCTGCGGCGCGACCCAGCGACAAACGCGCGCCGCCCAGCCGGGGCGCGCGGCATTCGCCTGCGCCAATAACGCCGCGTGACGCGCACGTTGCTCCGAATTACCTGCCGCAGTCGTGCTTAGCTCCGAATCCAAGCGCACAAGTTCCGCGCGCGGATCATCCTGCTCTTCGAGCCAGTCAGCATAGACCAACCGCGCGCTGGCATCGGCAGGCGTCGCGAGCGCCGCCTGAAAGAAAGGCAACTCAGGAGCGCGCGGCAAGCCCAGCTGGCCATCAAGCACCGTGGTCAGCCGCTCAGCAATTCCTGTGAACGCGGCCTCTTGGGACGGCATGAGCGTCCGTAGCCGTTGCGGAACATGCCGCCAAGACCCTCTCCAACCATTGTGTAGCAACGAACGATCCAAGTAGCGATAGAGTTCGGCGATGGGTGTTTCGTGAAGACGAAACAGGTCGAGTACCGCCGCACGCAATTTGGCGGAGTCAAGTTTGACAAGTCTAAACAGCAACAGCGCATCGTACAGATCGTCGAGATCCCATGGCGTATCCACCAGAAGCCATCGCAGTTTCCACGCCAAGGAAAGTTCGGGCGTGCAGCAAAGGGCAGTTACTTCTTGCTGAATGTCGGGAAACGAAAGTTGCATCCATTCGGGAGCCAGCGGCAAGTGTTCCCCTTCCGCAACATCGAAATCCAGCCAGTTGCGTTGATTGGCGGTTTGCCACACCACCGAATACCGAACGCCGGGCGCTGCGGTGTAGTTCCAAAGATCGACTTCATTCACAATTTCAAAGCGATAGCCGTCGGCATTACTCCTCAGCAGCGCATGCTGAAGCGCTTCATGTCCCCGCGCTGGCGAGTTCCCTGCCAGCAGCACCAGGTCGATATCGTCAGGCGTGCGAGCCAATTCGCCTCCCCAGGCGAGCAACGGCAAGCTGCCGCGCAAAGCAAAGAGCGTGCTGACTTCCGGGGCCTGCAAACGCCGCAGCAAGGCGACCATCGCACTAACATGCAATAGTTCATGGCTTGATCGCTGCTCTGGAACCGCTCGCGATTGCTGGTGCTCACGAGCTTCGGCTTCTACGGGAGCAATAGGCCCTTCGCCGGGAATCGTGTTCCGCTGCCTGGCAACGATCGACTCGGCGAACCAATTCCACAGTCGCGTTAGCATCGACGCTTACTCCCCGGGTTGCTCGCACCGATCTGATCCGTAGAAGCTACAAAAGCCAGCCCGCATCCAGTTCCACACGACTGTCGTAAACGCAGTACTCCGATTCGGACTTGAGCAACTGCCAGCCGCCACTTAGCAGCGCGCGATCGAAGGTCTGAAACGCTTCGCGCGCTGCGAGCCAACCAACACCATGCAAACGCAAGGTAGCAAAGCGTTCTTGCCAACCGTCCTCGCGCTGCTTGAACGCGTTGCGCGATTGATGTGCGCCATACAGCTCACATAACGCGCGCAGCGCCGCGGGAACTTCCCCCATTGGCAATAGCAGCTTGGCATGATGCTCGAAGTAACAAGTTGCTGGCCACACGAGCACATCCGCGTCGGACTGCGGAATGCCTTGGCAATGCGGCGCGGCTTCGATCTTCACCCGCGTCACGTCGAACTGTGCGTATTCGAGCAACTCGACTGCCTGCTTCGCTGCGGACCATGTTTGCAACAGCGTGCCGTGCAGACGGGCGGAAGTCATTGGCTGCGAAACGTGCGCGCCGCGGTCCAGCACGATGTAGACGCACTTGATTTGCTGCGCTTCACAGAACGCGCGCCAGCGATTCAAGTCTGCGTCGTCGCACAGCGCCGCGGTGAGATGAATCTCGAAGTCGCCTGCGAGCGCTAGCGCGAACAGAGATGGTATAGGTTCGGCAATCATGATGCGCCCCACCTGAAGACGCCCCCGCAACGAACAGGTTCGCCTGGCGATTCTACGGCCTGCACCGCGCCACAACGATGCCAGCCAGCATCCTTAGTCATGATTAGCGACGTTATCGCCTAACCATTGCACTTATGGCGCACGTCGTTATGAGGCGAACCGCCTTTAGCTCGCAAAGCGAGTACTCCAACCAGGGCCCGGTCGCCTGTTAACCTGACGAAAGTTTACCGACCACGCAGACCTTTCGCCCGCTAGCAAGGCCCGTTTTCCGACCCCTTCAGGGAGCACTGCGCGTTAAGGTTTGCGCCCCTTCCACGTGCGTCAAAGTCTACGTAACAGGAGACGTAAACCACTTGCTGAAAATTGTTTCCGGCGTCTCAAGGGTCGCGATTGGCTGGGCCGATACGGTAGGTGTCACACGAAACGCAGACGGCTTACTTGTAAGCCAGACGCGAATCCGAGATAACCGGATCGGTCACAATTCGGGCCATGGAATGGCTCGGCCGGTTCTGGCGCTACCACACCGTTACTTGCGGGTTACGGCCCACCTTCCCGCACTCGGCTTACCAAATACTGCACCCAAAGAGCGGCACTTGGCGAAGTGTCGTTCGCAGAAGCCAATCGGTGCCGTCGGCCTTCACAGGCAGGATGGCACTACGAACCCGCATTTGGCCGGATCGGGAAGCGCCAGTTGGACAGTTCCAGTGGAAAGGAGACGTGGCTCGATGAAGTGGAATATTCTTGTTGGATCCGTTGTGTTAGGCCTGGGCATGTGTACTCAGAGCTTCGGTTTCGAGCTGCTTGATCGTATGCTCGGCGTCGATAGCTGCTGCGAATCGACTTGCTGCGAAAAGAAGAGCTGCTGCGAAGCTCCCGCACCATCGTGCGGTTGCGAAGCGGCTGCTCCAAGCTGCGGCTGCGAAGCCGAACCTTGCTGCAAGCCAAAGTGCCGTAAGCCCTTGTTCAATTTCAATCGCTGCTGCAAGCCGAAGTGCTGCGAAGCGGCCGCACCCTCGTGCGGTTGCGAAGTAGCTGCTCCGACCTGCGAAGCAGTGGCTCCTTCGTGCGGCTGTGAAGCTGCTCCGAAGTGCTGCAAGTCGAAGTGCCGTCGCACTCACCTGCTCGACCGCATCTTCGCTTGCAAGAAGCGTTGCTGCAAGCCGGCCTGCGATAGCTGCGCCGTCGCCGGTCCGAGCTGCGGTTGCGAAGGTGGCGTGAGCCACGGCGTGCCTGCTCCGGCTCTCGAAGGTGGCGATGCCCCTCCGATGCCGCCGGCTCCGGTCGTCGATCCTTCGGCCTTTGTCCCCAGCCAACGTCGGGTCGTTCACGCCAGCACTGGCTCGCTCCGCTAGTCGGAACGGGTCTATGCTGAGAACGGTATAGACA
>JAEZGD010000450.1 GCA_023417165.1 Planctomycetota bacterium | reverse complement strand
AACCGTGATAACAGAAAGTGGCGTCGAATGGCGGAAGCCTAAACAACGCCAAGGAGCGGCCGACATTGTTGAGACAGAGCCAGATGATTCACATTCTTAGCGCCCGATTTGTCATTCGTCATTCGTTCGACATTTGACTTTCGACCTTCGACATTTCCCTCCGGTGCGGCTCGGGGACTCGCCACACTCGACGGGACTATCCGAGCAATCGAATCTCGGCACATTTTGAACGGATGTTGGAGGCATGAACCAGAACGTCTGCTAGCTGGCAAAAGTTGCTGTCCACTCCGCTGGCCGACAGCGCGCAAGCCTCATCGATTGCTTGGCTGCCAGCGCCAAAGGCGCAGTACCCGGGACCAAAGTAGCCGATTGCGGCTGCCATACTTTGAGAAAGCGAACTCGCCAATGCCATGTCTGCCTCGTCGCTTCCACAATAAAATGCGTCGGATGGGCCGCCAATCATGACCTGATTGGGCTTGGCGATCTCCACATAGCCGCAGAAAGGTAGTCCGTCAATCTGCGTCACAGTCACGACGATGAGTTCAATCTCTGCCCAGTCCAAGTCTGCCAGCTTATTGGGCGATTCCAATTGAAGGCCATCATCCCATCGACCTCCGGTGTCCGATTTCAGGTACTTGATTGAGGCGACGCTCGTACTGCATAGCATGCCATGCAAAAACAACGCTATTGATAACGAGTTCACCATGCTTGGGGAGAACACCGCTGCCAGGGCAAAGTCGTAGCCGGCACCGCTCCAGTCCGCTTTCAAAAAATCAAGAGAGTAGCTTGGCATCGGCATGAGTTTAAAAAGTCATGAAAGTGGTTAGCCCAAAACCTCGGGCACGGGCAGTAGTGATTCCCTGCATGGACATGGGCCCTGAAGAATTGGGCACATTTAGTGCTGGTGCGGTTCGCGGATTCGCCACATCCTACGGGACTTTATAACCAGCTCGATATTGAGGTTGTGACGCTCACAAATCGAGCGAATGTTGCCATGATGCACCTAGAATTGATTCGCGGTTTTGTACCCCAGGGCTACTCCAGTCTGGAGGCTGCAATCGAGGCAGCTAAACGTGAGACTTACAGCCTGGATTTTGGCAAATGCCTCAGCGATTCGTTCGGAAAGGCGATCGTAACTGCTGCTTATAATGAGGCGGCTTTACAGCTTGAACTGCGGGACGGTGACTGTTTGCGTTTCGAGGCGGTAACGCCTAGTCTCATTGCAGCCCGTTGTGTAAGCAAGGAAGAATTGCTCGCTCCTGCTCAGCTCGATGATTCTCTCCATTTGCAATGCGGGGATCATCCTTGGGAATGGTCTCGGGCGACCGTTGCAAACAGGATCGCAGAAGAGATTCTGGTCAGACACTTTGTTTCAGCGGGGCAGATTTACTTATATTTCAGGTCTGGGCGTGTACTGTCTCTTATGGCAGTATGCTGCAAATCTCGTGACGTTCCTTTGTTGTATTGGAACTTCGAAGAGTGAATGAGGGATCGCAGCACACGTCGTATGTGTATCAGCTCAGCACTTTCGGATAGGTGCGGAGAGCAGATAATGGTTCCCTATGCCCGCACCCAAAGCCTTGTTCAGTCTGCCTTCCAAAGTGCTAGGACCACAATCGCCAGCGTGCTGAACAAAGCTAACTGCCCGAGGCAGAGGCCGGCTTCGGCGTTGTGAACGCCGGCGTGGATGAGCAGGAAGATCTGGTTGGCGATGGTGGTGCGCCCTGGCGGAATGACCAGGATGCTGGCGGCCAGATCGCCAGCAGCGATGGCAAAGCTCATCAGCCAGGCGATCGCCACCGCGGGCCAGCGTTGGGGCAACACCACGCGCCACCATTGTTGCGAGCTTGATGCCCCTTCGGCCGCGGCAGAGTCGAGTTGGTCTTGCTCGATCGAACGAATGGCCGCCCACAGAATCATTGTCGTCAGCGGCAGCGTGCGGACGATGATCGTCATCGCCGGGGCGAAGACGGTCTTGTCGTACAGCCACGGCAACATGGCTGGCTCTGGACGATTAAGAAGCCAGATCATGCCGAGCGCCACGAGTGGCCCCGGCACCGCCAAGCCGAACGCGGTCAACAGGAGCGCTGGCGTTGCTTTCCAGCCGCCGGTCCGCGCCGCCCAGGCGAGCGCTGCGCCGATCACCACCGCGCCCGAAGCGGCGCTGAAACCGATCAAGAGCGTCGCATAGTACTCGGCTGCGAACTCCCACCGCGCGGGATTCACGCGATCAGGAAAGGTCGAAGCCGCGAACCGCGTCGCACTCCAAGCTTGCTGAGCATGGCCACTGGAGTTGTTGATGTAGAGCCCCGCCTTGTAGATCAAATTGCCAATCGGCACGCCGAGCGCGAGGATCGTTAGACTTAGCATCAGTCCAAACGACGGCCAACGCAGCGCGCCGAGCTCAAAGATCCACAGGCGGCGCGGCGCCACGCGGTCGCCAATCGGCACCAGCCACAGCGCCGCCTGGGCGGCGAGCGCGGCCAGCACCGCCACAATGGCAATGTGCGGCCAGATACTCAGGCCGAGTTCGACGGCGTCAGCGGTGAGCGCAGCATTGGTATACAACTCTTCGGCATAGGTGCGAACGCGATAGATATCGGTAATCGTCATCTCGCCTGCGGTGACGACGCCGACGAGCAGCCCCGCCGCGAGAATGCTGGGGAGCGCTCGCCGCAGCGTCACATTCCAGAAAACGCCAGCAGGCGAAGTGTCGAGCAGTGCTTGCTCTTCGAGTTCGGCTTCCGCCTGGCGCAGACCTTGGCCGACGATTAACATCACCCACGGAATCGCCGCGAGTGCGTGCAACCAAATGGCGGCCGACAGTCCGGCGAGCCAGACTTCGGGCCGCGCCGCGGGCACCGCGCGCCACTGCGTGAACCAGCCTTGCAAGCCAAAACCTGAATCCCACGCCGACGCCTGCAGGTACAGCGGCAAGAACAGCAGCACGCACCATGCCGCGATGAAGAACCTTCGCGCTGGCAAGTTGGTGCGCGTGACGAGGGCCGCCAGGAGCGTGCCGAGCGGTAGCGCGATCGCCACCGCACCACCAGCGACTTGCAACGTGGTGACCGCCAAGCCAGCCGCGCGCGGCTCACGGATAAGCGTCACGAACGCTGCAATCAGCGTGAGCAATAAGAGCGCGCTCAAGGCTGTTTGGGCGGTGTTGTAGCGAGAGGCATCTTCCATCCTCGCCAGTCTAAGCAGGCGAGGCGAGATTTCCTACTGAGCCAGTTTACTTGCGCTTGGCGGCGGGCTTCTCGGCGAGGTTTTCGCCAGCGGTGACTTCTTCGGTCAGCCGGGCGAGGTACTGCATGACGCTTTGTTGCCCGGCGAAGCCCAGCACGGTTTCGTCCAGGTCCATCTGCTTCGAGCGAATACGTCCGGCGTCGATGTCGAACTTGATGGTGCCGTCTTGCAGCCGCTGCACTAACTGCGATTGGATCTTCGGATCGTTGACGGGCGTCAGCACTTCGGTTTTCATGCTGATGGTGGCGATGCCGGTCTCAACCTTCAGCAGCGTATAGCGCTGCCGCGTCTTGATCGTCTTGATCGTCTTGTCTTCCAGGCGGAGCGGCACGTCGTAAGGGACGAACCAATCCTGACCAACCTTGACCGCTTGTTCTGGCAGCGGCACGGCCAGGCTGCCGATGCCGCCGTTGAATTGCACCTTGTCGCGATCGAGAACTTTGCCTTGCGGGGTGATGGTAATCGTGGCCAGCGGCTTGCCGAGGCTATCGGCGACCGCTTGATATTCGGCCGGAGCCTTGTCGTCTTTGTCGCTGTTAAAGCTGATCTCGGCGCGGCCAGTCATCTTTTGCCACATGTCGACCGATTCGACGCTGTGCTGAAAGGTGATGTTGCCGTCGGTGGCGACGTCGGTGATCTTCCACAACTTGGTCGAAACACTGCGCGTTTTCGCAGTTTCGGTCGTGCCTTGAATCTTGGTCTCGACCGTCACCAGGTGGACGACCTTGGTGCGAAAGGTCTCGCCAGCGGTAAACTTGTAACGCAGCGTGTACAGCTCTTCGAGCGCGAACTTCTTCGCCTTATCGAGCTTGGCGGCGCTGTCGGCGGCAGGTTCGTCCGACCAGGCGAGCTGCGTAGCGCAGAAGATGCCAAAAACGAAAGCCACCAGGAAGAGGAACGAGTGTTTCATGGTCAGCATCCTTGCTGTCTTAGGGAATCGGGCGTCCAGTCCCGTTACCGTGCTTGGTCGAGTCGTCCGCTCCAGCCGAGCTTTTCGCGGAGCGTGCGATAATAGCTGTGTCCTGGCACCTCGATCATCTTGAACGTGGCGCGGTCGCGCTGCACGCGGACGCGATCGTCACTGGTCAATCGGCCCAGCACGCGGCCATCGACCACGACCGAAGTGCCTTCGTTCGGGCGATTGCACACCATCTCATACACGCGATCGGCGGTATCGACCAACGGCCGCACCGTCAACGTATGCGGACTGATGGGCGAAATCACAAACGCTTGCACGTTCTTGCGCAGGATCGGACCGCCGGCCGAAAGGCTGTGCGCGGTCGAACCGACAGGCGTGCTGATGATCAGGCCGTCGCAACTATAGGTCGTGGCTAATTCTGCGTCAATGTAAAGATCGATGTCGAGCATGCTGAACGGCGGCCCCGCCATGATCGCGGCTTCGTTCAGGCCCAAATGCTGCTGAAGGACCTCGCCATTACGCACGATCGACGCGCGAAACATCAAGTGCGACACAATCTGGCACTCGCCACGGCAGATTTGTGGCAGCACCGATAGCAGTTCGTCGGGCTTGATCGCCGCCAGAAAACCGAGCTTGCCCAGGTTCACAC
>JAEZGD010000443.1 GCA_023417165.1 Planctomycetota bacterium | reverse complement strand
GCCGCACACGTTAATGGGCGTCACTGGGGCCGACGAAAGCTGTGAGAACCAGGCCGACCACGCGCGCTGCGCGGCTTCGGCCGTCACGGCGGAGTGCTCGCCATAAAAGTACAGGCTGATGATGCCTCGCGTCATTCCGCCATACGAATAGCTGCCGAGCGATGCAATGCCGCGGCTGGGTTGTTCTAGCCGTAGCAGCAGACCGCGCGCGAACTTCTCTTGCTGAACTTGCTCGATCGTGCCAGCTAGGGGCGGAGCGCCGCTCGGTGCTGACCATGCCTGGCCGATGCTCGCGTCGGTTAGTCCCAGCGCACTCGTGATGCGCGCCCAGGCATCGTCATGGCTGCCGTCAAGCGTCGCGGCCACGCGCGTCGATGCCGTCGGCAGACCGGCAAAGTGCTCTAAATACAGCCGCAGCACCACAAAGAAGCCGGGCCAGCCGCTCTCGAAGCCTTCGAGTTGATCGTCCCATTCGTCGGAACTGGTAAACAGCGAGTGCACCATCCGCATCACGCATTGATCGCCGGAGCGACTAGTGATGATGATCTCAGTCGCGACGGGCGGCGCGCCTTCGCACCACTCGCGCTCGACATATCCAAACCGCACGGGCGGCTCCCAGGCGGTGACTTCGCCTGTCGAACCGCCATCGGGGCCGAAGTCGAATTTCAGCACGCCGCCGACCTGCTCTTCGATTTCCGTCTTCGTGAACCAAGCCGTGTTGCCGGGGCCCGTGGCCATGGCGTGCCACACGGCCTCGGGCGTTCCGGGGACGAGAATCTCCATCTCAACCCAACGCTTACCAGCATCATCTTTCTTGATGGGCATTACAGATCCTTTGCAGAAGTAGAGGGGGCTTCATTGGGAGCCGGATAAGCCACCAGCACCAGTCGATGCGCGCGTCCGCCATGCGTTTGCTCGTCGTGATAGCGCGCGGCCAGCGCGGTCACAGCCGTGGCGAGTTCAGCGGTAAAAGCCGCGCGATCGCCAGCCGACTTGAAGCGGATAACAGTATCGATCGAAAGTGTCGCCAGGCGTTTGTTCTTGGCGGTGGCGGCGCACCAGAGTGCACCGACTTCCCGAACGACGCGCGCGGCCAGTGCGATCAAATAGCTGGCCGAAAGCCGATCGCGCGTGCGATTCGGATCGGCCGCCGCCGGGCCCAACGCGCTCGGCGAGACGACATACGATGCCGCGCTTGCCACAAACAGGTGTTCGATCAAACCGCCCCACTGGCGCTGCTGGGCGATCGTCACTAGCTTGTGCGCTTCGAGCGTGCGCAAGTGATAGTTCACCTTTTGCCGCGGGATGCCCAGCCGCGCGGCCAATGTCGCCGCCGAAGCCGGCTCAACCAACTCTGCCAGCAGTCGGCTGCGAATCGGATCAAGCGCGCTGATCGCAGTCTCGGCATCGTGAATCACATCCACATCGAGCATCGGCGTCTCTCGCGTGTTCGCCTGCGGGGCGTGGAGGCGAAGCCCTCGAAAACCGCCTATAGGATACATTGACAAAAAAAGTTGTCAATGCGCGCCGCAGGATGATTTGAGAGACGCTTTCGACAGAAACTCGCGGGGCTAGAACGCTCCGCGCTGAAACTGCAAGCTCGTTGTCGCGGCATGCATGCCAAATGGGCCTTTCTACTAGCCCGAAGCGCGCGCGAGGGAAGAGTTATGTCGGTATCTTCTCGTCGCCATGGGGAACATTCGAGCACGAAGCATGCTTCGCCGCGAAGTCGAAAGGTACTCACGGCGGCAATCGGGTGTTGGCATACCTCTTCCCTCGCTGGCGCGTCGGGCTAGTAAGGAGAACTACGTTAGGCGTAGCGTCTTACAATGTCCCAATCAATCTTGTCGAGTAGTTCAGGGCCGAACCGCCGATTCTGAAGCTCGCGTTCAATGGCTTCAATCATCAAGGAATAGACTTCGCCATTGTGTTGGCGTGGCTCGCATACGGACCACAACGCCGCGTACGCTCGATACCGGACGGTGATTGAGTTGGTCTCATCGAGCACCACACTAGTTAACGCCTTTGCCGCGCGGAGATTTCGCGTACCGCAGAGCCTTTCGTGAAGAATGCCAATTGCGGACGCGCGAAGTTCTTCGTCGCAATCGACAAGCTTAATGACATCGTCGAGAAATTCAGGATTGTCGTACATCTTCCAAAGATGGTCGCAAGCCATGACGGCTCCCCAGCGAGCCTTGCTATCCGCCTTTCTGTCTTGCAGCAACCGCCAGGCATGGGTGGGCGAGGACGTAACGATCTTTAACTGCTCGGCAGTTAGCTCTCGAGCAAGCATCTCGCAAGTGCATACCTCGCCAGGCTCCATTGGCCGACCGCAGTCAGCAATGGCATGGAGAAGCCCTCGAAATTTCGCAAGCAGTGATGCCACGTCGGAAGGAACTTTCGTTGGGCAGTTAAGTGATAACCATGACGTCGCGATTATACTCAGCGGATCGTCTTACTAGCCCGAAGCGCCAGCGAGGGAAGAGTTATGTCGGTATCTTCTCGTCGCCATGGGGAACATTCGAGCGCGAAGCGTGTTTCGCCGCGAAGTCGAACGGTACCCGTGGCGGCAATTGGGGGCTTGCATACCTCAACCCTCGCTGGCGCGTCGGGCTAGTGAGGATTAAAACTCACGCGGGCCGGAAGGGATGGGCGGGGCTTCCAGACGCAGGGGAGGGCGGATCGGTTCTTCGTAGACGGGATGCGATTCCCAGCGATTGGGACCGGTTTGGATTTGGCGCTGGCCGATCGGTTGTCGGACCGAGCGGTCGTCGATCGGGCTCCAGATATCGCCAGGCACGTAAGGCCAAGGCGTGAAGATGTCGCTGGTGCCGAAATAGACGCGCTCGCGATAGCGGCCAAACAACCCGCGGCGGCCGGTGACATAGATATAGTCGAGGCTCGGCGGATAACGCTCGACATAGACGCCTGCGCTGGGAGGCGGCAGCCCGCGCCACCACTGCAGCTGATCAATCGTTTGCAGTTGGCGATTGATATTGTCTTGCCGCTGCGCTTCGTGCGGCGCGAAGCTATCGCTGGCCGCCTCCAGACCGCCATACGGCAGCGCGTCCTGCGCGGCTGCGATGCCGGCCAGGCCGAGCCAAACGAGCAATGCCAGACGTTGCATGGGAAGGCTCCCTGAATACGCGTCTCCTCCGCCTTGGCATTATTCTAAGGGCGCGCTCGCCCGGCGACCACGGCGACGAGCAAAGTATTGCAAATGTTTTACACGCAAACAATTGGCGAGTTATGGCGCAGTTCGTAAAATAGCAGCTAGGCCAAGTGGCAGGCGGCCCGGCTAGAGAGCAGCGTTAGCTGCAAAGCTGTTCCCCCAGAGGTGGCCGGCATAAAACGATGAGTTGCATTTGCTCAGCGGAGGAAGGATTCAAGGCATAAGGGCAGGGAAGTGACAATTGGCAGAGCGATGCATTGTCGGTGGCTGGGGCGACTGACAGAGGAGAGGGTGGTGCTTGGGCCAAGCATAAAGTGGATGCGGTATTCGCAGCAAATGGCAACAATAAAGCAGTGAATGGGTGCCATAAGGTATTTAAAAGCAATCAGTTGTCTTCAGTGTCGACGTTGCGAAGCGAAGCATTTGAACCCTGAAAGTCCAGGCATAAATGTCGATTTCAGACGGTTGTGAGACCTCGGCGGCGAGTGGGCCCAGGCAGGACTCTTCCCTCGCAGGCGCGTCTGGTTAGTGGATAGAAGGCAGCTTTAATGAGCGAGCGGTGTCGTGAGGACTGGCATGAAAAACGCAGGCATAAAGTGCGGTTTGACAGCGGTTCGCGAGGCATCCTACGCGACCTCAGCCAATAGCATCATTGGGC
>JAEZGD010000376.1 GCA_023417165.1 Planctomycetota bacterium | reverse complement strand
ATCAAGCGCCGAGGCGGCAAGCAGCCCTTTCGCGAGCTAGCTCGCCTGGGCATGATTCCTCTCGGAGGAGCCGTCATTACCGGCGCGGGTCAACTGCCATTCAAGGCGATCATTCACGTAGCCGGTATCAACCTGCTCTGGAGGTCATCGGAACGCTCAGTACGGGATTCAGTTCGCAATGCCATGACGCTCGCTAGCGAGCAAGGCTTTCGTTCGACAGCGTTTCCCTTAATCGGCGCAGGCTCCGGTGGCGGCCGGGCAGAGCGGGTGCTCGGTTGGATGCAGGATGAGCTACAGCGAATCGATTACGATGGCGAAGTCCGTATTGTGCAATACAAGTAAACCATAACATGACCGACGAAGCAGAACGTGAAGCACGCATTCATCGCCTGCTGAAGATTCGCTTCGTTGCACGGTTTTTGGCGGGACTTGGGCTGGCCCTACTGACAATGCTTTTGATCCCGGTGCTTATCCTCATGTTCAGTGGCCAACACTACAATCCTGGTGGGCCATCAACCACAGCGCCCGGCGCACTCACCGCCGCCTTTTGCTTTTGGCCGCTCGGTCTGGGCGGCTTGCTTCTCGCCATTGGGGGCGGCATGATTTCGGCGGTCATCTCCGAGAAAGTCGCACTGCTGAAACAATTCCCGACGCATAAGCCATGACCGACGACCTCGCCGCACAACTCGCTCGCTTGCGCGAACTCGAAACCGAGTTCAATGCGGCCGTCGAGCGCGCCAAGGTAGCGGCGATCTATAACCTCGCGTACGGCCTGAGTCACGAATTCAACAATCCGCTGGCGAATATTTCGTCGCGCGCCCAAGCGCTGCTCATCGACGAAAAAGATCCTGAGCGGCGCCGCAAGCTCGCGGCCATCAACGCCCAGGCGTTTCGCGCGCACGAGATGATCGCCGATCTGATGCTGTTCGCCAAACCGCCGGCGCTCGACAAGCAACCGCTCGACCTGCCAGCGCTGCTAGCGCAAGCAACGGGCGAACTGCAAACGATGGCGGCAGAGCAGGGGACTGAACTGCTCTGCGAACCAGCGCCTGCGTTGCCGACCTTCTGTGCGGATCGCGCGGCCTTGCTCGAAGCCGTCAAGGCAGTGATCAAAAACAGCCTGGAGGCCTTAGGCGAAGGGGGCATCATTACCATCAGCGTCGAAGTTGCGGAAAGTTCCCTCGCCATCGTGATTGCCGATGATGGTCCCGGCATTCCGCCTGAGGTGCGTCCTTATCTGTTCGATCCTTATTTTTCAGGACGCGAAGCGGGGCGTGGCTTGGGCCTCGGACTGTGCAAATGCTGGCGGATCATCGATCAGCATGGTGGTCACATCGAAGTCGAGAGTGAGCCAAGCGAAGGGACCGCCCTTCGTCTGCTGTTCCCTTTGTAGCGCGCTGGCATTGTAAAAACTGCTCAACATCGCACTCTTTGACGCTATCGCATCAGCGCCAGCGACTGCGTTTATGTGCTGCTCGCAAAAATCGCGAAAGCCGCGTTGCGCACGCGATTTATCTCAAGTTTGCCGCGCCTTGGTTGTGACACCTTTGGTCAATTGCACGCGGCCATCCCTGGTCTGGCACGCCGGGTGCAATAGACTTCACCAGCCGCGATGATTTCGAATCTTCGAACCATGACGCATCCGGCTTGCCCCTTTTGGAAAGGAAACCCAATCATGCGACGCAGCATGAAAATCATCATCGTTTGTGGCGAAGTGTTGCTGTTCGGTCTGCTGGCGGTCGCCACCGCCCGGGCGATTGAGCCAACGCGTTTGGCTACGAATTACGACACCACCATCAGCCCATATGCGGCCGATCGTCCCATGCGTGTGACGATGACCAACAAGCTGGGCCAAGTGACGACACTGGAGTATCGCCAGCCGACGAAGGTCGTCTCCAATCGCTTCGATGATAGCGAGATGCGTCCTATCAACGAACTGCCGGTGCTGTCGACGCCCGCTCGTGCGGAAGACTTCGACTTGCTGCCGATTTCCAACGTCCAGCAAGTTGGTTATCAGCATCAAACGAACTACACGCCGGCGCAGTTGCCTGTGCAGGTGCGTTACGCTCAGCCTTCGACGCTGCCAGTGACGTCGACAACCCAGTGCGTGCAACCCACCGTAGTGAATCTGCCGCCCACGACCACTTACAGCGTGCCGAACTATAGCGTGCCCATCACGGGTGTGCCGCAGACGGTATATCGCCCGCAAGTGCCGCTGGTGCCGGTCGTTCAGTCCAACGTTCAGGTGGGAGCGGGCCTGTACGGTCAGCCGGTCATCTATCGTCCTGGTCAGCCGGTGCGCAATGCGTGGCGTTGGCTGACTCCATAGCTTGCTCGTAAACGCCAACAGCGGGACGCAGTCTGACTTCGTCCCGCTCGCGGCGTTACTCTTGCAAGTCCTCGCCATAGCCTGGCGGGAATGGATTCTTAATATCGCCGAAGCCAAGATTCTTTGGCTTTCCCGACTTACGTGGCGGTCGGGCGACCGTCGGCTTCTTGATGCGAGCCGCTTTACGCGTCGGCCGTGGCTCGACAGGCTTGGCACGCGGCGCTCGTTTAACCGCACTGCGTTTACGAGGTCGAGAGACAGGTGGCTCTGTCGGCTCCGGCAATGCAACGGTAATTGGCACTTCTGCTTCGACCGTTTCCCCCACTCCAAAGACGCGCATCCACACCGCTACCTCGCCCGGCGTCAGCGGAACGTCCGGCTTCACATCGGGCAAATCGCCTTTGCCTTTTCTGCGCCCCTGGAGTCGATCGGCTGCCTGGTGATACCAGGCATGGCTCTCGACCGCGAGCGCCTTTCGCTTCTTGGCGGCGCGCTGCACGCGACGATCGCTCGAGACGACCGTGAGGTTCTTCGGCGTGTGATGCGCCGCGATCAGTTCCTCCAAGAGCGCATCAGCAC
>JAEZGD010000374.1 GCA_023417165.1 Planctomycetota bacterium | reverse complement strand
GTTCCTGGAACGTCACTCCCGATCCTCGCCCCACGCTCAAAACCAATGCGGCCAGCAAACCAATTGCCCTCACCAGCGAACGGCTATCTGGCATTCAGTTCAGCGAGCCCAACGTCGGCGCCGCGGTAATTTTGGACGTGGATCGCACCAGCCCCGAAAACGCCGAACTAAGCGTGGCGGTCGCCAGCTACCTGACGCGTTTCGATTTAGTGAGCGGCAAGGAAGTGGCTCGCCTGAAAGTGCCCGGCGGATCGAACCTGCTGGCCGTCAGCCCCAGCGGCCAACGCGCCGTCCTGACCATCGGTTTCGAGCGTTCGCGCATCGATATGTATTCGCTAGGCGAAACGCCCGGACACATTGCTGGCTGGCGCCCGTATATCGACGAAGCTCCCGATTTGGTGCATGGCTCTTACGGTTTCGGCGAACGCCCGACGTCGCGTCAAACGATCAATTGGGGTGCCTTCCTGGACGAAGACCACCTGCTGACCAGCAACGCCCTCGATGGCCAACTGGTGCTGTGGAAAGTGCCCGAGATGAAGGCCCTGTACCGTCTGCCGACCGGATCGGCCAGCATGCCGGCGCTCTCTCCAACCGGTAAATACATCGTGGTGCAGCCTCAGGATCGCATCGCGCTAATCGAAGCGCGCACCGGCCAGTCGTGCGGCGACTTTACGATTCCCTTTGCACCGTCCGGATCAATGTCGAGCCCGCCCGCGTTCTCCAACGATGGCACGCGCCTGGCGTCGCTTGTCCGCGATGTCGGCGGCGCGTTCCTGCTGGCTTACGATCTCAAGCAAGGCAAAGAGATCGCGCGCATGCCGGTCCCCCAGGGCAACATGCAATGGGTTGGAGCGCGACAACTGCTCATCGGCGGCGATCGCAACTATTTCACGAATGTGCAACTCGTCGATCTCGACCGCCGCGCGACTGTCTGGCGTTATGACGTCCATTCTGGCTATAAGCTCGCGCCGGTCCCCGACGATCGTATCTGGATGGTCGCGGCCGGCCATCAAACCGACGCGGTGCTTGTGGCGCAACCGTTCCAAATGACCGCGGAGATCAACACCGCGGTTGCCGGTTTGCCGTTGAATCCCGCGCCGGTCTTCGGCCCCGGAACGACAGTCGAACTGGACTCGAGCGGCGTCGGTTCGGCTGGCAGTCCCGACTTGGCCGAACGTGCGAAGCAGCAGTGGGCCACGCATCTCATCTCGCGCGGCGTCAAGATTGGCAGCGGCGGTCTGAAGCTTGCGGCCAGTACCAGCAGCGGCCAATCGCGCAGCGAGGAATACAGCCCATCGCGATTTGGATTCCCCTCGCGCAGCAGCGGCGACTCGGGCAACTTTTCGTTCTCGACCACCGACATCAACCTGTACATGCAACTGACCGACGGCACTGGCAAGAAGCACTGGGAAAGCAAATCGGTGGCGAGTTACTACATGCCATCGTCCATTTGGGGCCAAGACAAAGCGCCACAGCAGGTCCTGGCCGAAGGCCAGGCACTCGCTCACCGTAGCGGCACCGACAGTTTCTTCCTCAGCGTGCGCTTGCCATACATGATCTATCCGCAACCGGCCGACAAAGATGGCCGGCCAGGCCTCGGAGCTTCGGCCATTAACTTGACCAGTTTCGTGCGGCAGAATCAAAACAAGCCGCGCCGCTCCAACTCTGCTGAAGAGCTAAAAGACGCGGTGCGCACGCTCTATACCCAGGTGCTGACCGACAATCCATCGTTAAACAAAGACCACTGGCAGTGGTGCGATGGTTTAGATCGTCCGATTGCGGCCCTGCGTTGGGGAGTTGGCGTCCAACTCAAAAAGTCGCCTGACGACCTATTGCCAACACATCCCACCGCAGCCGTCTTGCGCGAACTCAATGACGTCGCCGGGCCGATCGGTCCCGCGATCGTGCAAATGTTGCGTGCCAAGCAGGCCGAAGGCAAGTTCGGCGCGTTTGCCGGGCTTTCGGACGACAAACTGCGCGACGTTGTCATCCTGGGTGCTGGCGAACGTTCGCAGCTCGCCGCATCGGCCCGCAAGGCGGCGGTCGATCTGGTGCTGATTATCAAGCTGGAACCCATTGTTAAGGGCCGCCAGCGCGATGCGCAACTTTCGCTCGAGGTGCTCGATCTCGCCTCGTCGAAAAAACTGTGGTCGTCAGAAACACTGCTGGAAAGCCGGGTCAACGCTGCCAAGCGCACCGGGCAAGACTTGCTGACCGAACTGAGTGCGAAACTAGGCGATGACATCGACGCCAAGCTCGCGCTGCAACCGCTGGAAAGCATGCCCACCGGCACGCAGCTCTCGCGCATGGAAGCGGGGGCGGCACATCGTGCGAACCCGCTTGCCGCTCTGGCAGAAATCGACTTCTACCTCTGTCGCGAAATGATTTCCGAACCTACGGCCCAGGCCGCTTTCCTCAAGCTCACCGGCAACAGTGCCGATGCCGCGGCGCTCGCCGGCGAAAATTTGAAGGAACGCGAAGCCGCCATCACCAAGGTGGTCGCCGCGCTCACGCAAAGGCTGGAATAGCCAAGCGGCGCAGGATCAAGCATTTCCGTCGCACGACCGTCGCCCGGAGCGGTCGTGCTTACTTGGCCCGTGCGGACTTGCTATCTTGTCCGCATGTCCAAACCACTTGAATCCGCCACCAGTCCGCTGGCGCACCAGCGACTCGCTTCGATCGACGCCTATCGCGGCCTTGTAATGCTGCTGATGATGGCTGAGGTGCTGCGTCTGAAGCAGGTCTCGCAAGCGCTGGAAGGCAGTCGTTTCTGGCAGTTCCTGGCCTATCATCAATCGCACGTCGAGTGGGCCGGTTGTTCGCTGCACGACTTGATTCAGCCTTCGTTCTCCTTCCTCGTTGGCGTGGCGCTGCCGTTCTCGCTCGCCAGTCGCTTGCAGAAGGGACAATCCAAGACGGTCGCCGCGCTGCACGCGTTGTGGCGTTCGTTGCTGCTGATTGGCCTCGGCATCTTTCTGCGCTCGATGGGTGACAAGCAGCAAACGTACTTCACGTTTGAAGACACGCTGACGCAGATTGGACTCGGCTACTTTCCACTGTTCTTGCTCGGGCTGCTGCGACCACGCTGGCACTATGCGGCATTGGTCGCGATCCTAATTGGTTACTGGGGGACGTTTGCACTGCATAGCGTGCCGACCTCGCAAGACTTCTATTCCATGGAGACCGTCGGCGTCCCGCCTGACTGGCCGCATCACTATGGGCTGGATACGTTTGCCGCACATTGGAACAAGAACTCAAACGCCGCCTGGGCGTTTGATGTGTGGTTTTTGAATCTCTTCCCGCGCGAGCAGCCCTTTGCGTTCAATCGTGGCGGCTATGCCACGCTCAGCTTTGTGCCGACCCTGGCGACAATGATCCTGGGGCTACTCGCCGGAGCCTGGCTGCGTCGCGCCACGACGCCTGGCGAGGCACTCGCGCGCTTGCCGCAAGGCGGACCACTCACCGCGCGCCAGGCGATTGGCTACATGCTGATCGCCG
>JAEZGD010000358.1 GCA_023417165.1 Planctomycetota bacterium | reverse complement strand
GCCACGCGCCCATCAAGCTATAGTAACCAGCCGCGACCATCACGAACCAAGCGGCCGCAATGCCCAGGCGCGTTAACTGACGGCGATGCGTGACCTGCCACGGAATTAAACGCAGGTCTTTCAGCAGCGAGCGCGGCACCGCGACGTCGTTCAGACGTTGGTCGATCTCCTCGCTGGCGACCATCGTGGCGAGGTCGGCCTGCAATCGGCCAATGAGCGACTCGGGCAGTTCGACGGCGCACAGTTGCTCGTCGACGGCGTCGTCCGACAAGAGCGCCAGTTCGACTTCCGACAGGGAAGGCTCGGTCGCGGCAATCTCTTGCAAGCGCGCGCACAACCCTGGCGGCAGGGGCACCTGTCGCAAGCGAGCATCGAGTTGCGCTTCCCAGTCGGACATGAAATTAGGCAGGTCGAACGAACGGTTAGGTTTCTGTTTTGGTAGGGGCCAGGTACTCGCGCAGTCGAGCGCGGGCGCGGCTGACGCGCGATAGGACGGTGCCGAGGGGAACGCTCAGCAGGTCGGCGGCTTCCTGATGCGTCAGTTCGCCCACTACGACCAGCAGCAATGTCTCGCGTAGGTCGGTCGGTAAGCGGGCCAGGGCGGCCTGCATCTCGTCCGTGTACTCGCCAGCCAAAGGGTTCTCAGACTCGACTTCAATCTCGATCGGGTCACCGGTGCCGACCACGCCTTCGCGCGGCCGACGGCGCCAGCGATCGACGACGCGACGGCGCAAAATGGACGCCAGCCACGCGCGGTCACCCCGCCCGGACTCATACCGATCCCGACTTGTCCAAGCCGATCGGAATGTCTCTTGAAGCACGTCTTCGGCCTCGTGGCGATCACCGGTCAAGCGAAACGCCATGCGATATAAGGCCGGAGCGTGGTCCGAGA
The DNA here is from genome assembly GCA_023417165.1 of Planctomycetota bacterium. Classification (GTDB taxonomy): domain Bacteria; phylum Planctomycetota; class Planctomycetia; order Pirellulales; family Pirellulaceae; genus JAEZGD01. The sequence goes on along the minus strand of JAEZGD010000358.1, from coordinate 2,322 downwards.
CCATCGCATTGAAATCCGCCTGAGTTAACGCCAAAGGCTGACCTCGTTCCTAGGACGCACCGCTAACAGCCGTCACCGTCAGCACTTGCGCCGCATCTGCGGACGTCTCGCACACGCGAACAGTCAACCATTCGCTCGCGGATCGCCGTATTATTCCCCGGGTGGGACATCCTCACTGGGGGCCGCCGCCATTATAAGCAAATTGCTATCGTCCTGGCAGGTTTTTCTGGCTCAGGGCCGCGAACTCGTTGTTTTGATAAATTATTGACGAATTGTGTTTAGGTGTATATAATGGCGGGTTCGCTGGGGGCTTCTCTGCCCGCCGACGCGCTCCAAAAGCTTAGGCATAAAGTTGAGTTTGCCAGAGCGCTATGGCGCGCGGAATTGAAGCTAGGTCGCGTCCCCTCCAAGGGGTGGTAATGTCTAGGCATAAACTGACTGATGTAGGCGGCAATGCGATCTTCGCAACATTGGGTTTAGCAACTACTTCGAGCGATGGCGCTCGGCTGAATTCCCTGGCATATTTGCAATAAGGAAGCGGTGGGAAACCGAAGGATGAGAGGTCGGCCGCCGCGCGGCATCGACCGGTCGCACCACCCATCGGAACGAGCATTCTATGTCTTCTGAAACGACTCCTGAGCCGCGCCGACCGAAGCTGAAGCCCGTGCCGGAGTACCGTTCGCGGAAGGCGCAGTTCAAGCTGTTTATCTTGGTTGCCGCCTGTATGGGGGTGTTGTACTTGGTGACCGAGGCCGCGCGGCCCGAGCGCTGGCATTGGTTCTTTGGCCAGCCGCCTGTGGCCGAGAAAGCCGTCGAGCCACAGCCGGAGAAGATCGACACCCGCCTGGCGTCGCTGCCCAGTTCGGAAAACGGCCTAGGCGTGGTCACGATTACCGATCCGTTTCGTGGCACGCTGGACGATGCCGCGTCGCTCGAAGCCGAAGACCCGGTCACGGTCGCACTGGCCGATGGCTGGTCGGCCTTCTATCAGCAGTCGTCCTTGGACGAACACGATTTGATTGCCAAGGCATTGAAGCGGGCCAGCGAAGGGCAGGGCTTGGACGAGGCGGACGCGACTGCGTGGACCGATTTCCTGGCAGGCGTCGATCGCTTTTGGCTGGGCTATCGCGAGAACGCGCTGCGTTCCCTGGATACGGTCGATCCCGAGAATCCCGAGCATAAGCCGCTCGATGCCGAGCAGAAGCAGAAGTGGGTACAAGTGCTCGACCAATTAGACGTCGCCTGGCAAGCCGATCGCGCGGTGCTCGCCAAACTAGCGCAGCCTGGCGAATTGACGCTGACCGACGACGAGCAAGCGCTCTTGCGGCGCTGGCAACTGCGTTGGGAACGGCTCAGCCTGGCGGCGATCAAAGACGATACGGTGCATCGCCCCGCCGAGATGGACGCCTGGTATCGCTTGCTCGACGTCTTGAACACGACTTCGCAAGCCGAACTCGATCAGCAACCCGCGATCAAAGTCAGCTTCCAACAGTTGTTCAAAGAGTCAGACGACTATCGCGGCAAGTTGGTGCGCATGCGTGGTCGCATCATGCAGGCCAAGCCGATCAAGGCAAGTAAGAATGTGTACGGCATCGATCAGCAGTACATGTTGTGGATTCAGCCCGAAGGCGCGCCCGATTCGCCGGTGATGGTGTATGCGTTGGCATTGCCAGAGGGTTTTCCGTCGCTGGACAATCCGCAACTCGCGGGCGGATATACGAAGCTGCGCGAGGATGTAGAGATCACCGGCTACTTCTTCAAACGCTGGGCCTATTTGGGACATGGTGGCACGTATACTGCGCCACTGCTGTTGGCCAAGACGCCACATTGGTTCCCTAGTCCCGATGTCACGCGCGGCGACGAATTGCCTTCGCGCGGGACGTTTCTGTTGTGGGTCGCTGGCAGCGCATTGTTCGCCATCGCGGCGGCGGCCTTGGCATATGCACGCACGCGTGCGAAATCGCCAGCGCTCGAAAGCTTTAAATCCTCGGCCTATGCTCAGCGTGAACTGGAAGAGTCACTGGCCGACGCGCACGCGGGGCCGTCGGCCATGGAAGCATTAAAGCAGCTGGAAGATCGCGATCGTCAGCGGAAATCGTAATTGTTCGCGCTGCCTTAGCCGACTTTGGTAGCGAGAGAGCCTGCATCAAGGAATCGTCCGTTGAATACGCGTTATCAAGGTTGGTGGTTGGCACTGGTGGTGATGGGGCTGGCGATGTGCGCGCTCCCCATGACAGCGCAAGAGTTGCCTTGGCAGCGCGGTAAGAGCATCGTAGGCGGCAAGCCGAAAGAGCTGTCGCCGCGCGAGATGCTGATTCTGCT
>JAEZGD010000333.1 GCA_023417165.1 Planctomycetota bacterium | reverse complement strand
AACAAGACCCACGTCTTTGCCATTCAAAATCCCGACGATGCCGAAGTCGCGGCCAATGATGCCAAGTAACACGAGGCGTGATTGGGCCTGATAGAGCGAAATCCTTGCCCCGGTCCTTGGCGACCGGGGCTTTTTTATGAGTGAGGGTATCAAGACAGCATGTCAAAGCGCATTCTTGATGTCGGCAACTGCGGCTACGATCACAGCGCGATCGCGCGGCTTGTGCAACGCGAGTTTAATGCGGTGGCCGTGGCGGCGGACGATGCTCACGAGGCATTGCGCGAAGCGCGGACCGGTTCGTATGCGCTGATCGTGGTCAATCGCGTGCTCGATGCCGATGGCAGCGAGGGGATCGAGATCATTGAAGCGCTAAAGAGCGATCCTGCGACGCAGCACTTGCCCGTGATGATGATCACGAACTATCCCGAGCATCAGGCGAAAGCGCTAGCCGCCGGCGCCGAGCCCGGCTTCGGCAAGTCGACATTGCATGAGCCAAGTACGCGCGAACGTTTAGCGAAGTTCCTCGCTTAACTTGCTATGTGGTGCGGCTCGCGGACTCGCTATGCCCTTCCGAAACTAGCCCGAAGCGCGAGCGAGGGAAGAGGGATGTCCGAACCCTTTGGTCGCCAGGCGTTCAATATCGCGCCATACGAAAGCACAACACTTCACTCCGCACTTGTACTCACGGCACTGGGGCAGTGCAGGCCTCACCCTTCCCTCGCTCGCGCGTCGGGCTAGTGAGCCTGCTACCATTGGTCATTCGTGCTTGGTCATTCGTCATTCCTTCGACATTTGAACTTCGACATTCGTCATTGCCTACAGGCCGGCTTTGATTTTGAACTCGCTGGCGAGCGCGGCGGCTTCGGTGCCGGCGTGATCGGTAATCAGCTTGTCGAGCCGTTCAGCGTTCCGCTTGCGCACGTTGGGCGAGTTAGATTGCAGCCCTTTTTGCAGCGTTTCCAGGGCATTCATCGCGGCTAGCTCACGCTTGATTTCGGCGTCGGCATGCAGCGTGCGGCCTTCGTCTTTCACGTCCTCAGGCAGGTCAAAGCCTTTGTAGCGCTCGGTGATGGCGCGCAGCGCTTTGTAGGTTTCCCACTTGCTGTTAGCGCCGCGAGCGGCGGCGATGTCCTTAGTCAGCGACTCTTCGGCCGCAGCTTGCAGCTTCTCGCCAGCCGCCTTCACTTCGGGCTTGCGATCGTTCACGGCCTTTTTGATGCCGGGGGCGGCCGCGGCAAAGTTGCCCATCTCGAGCGCTTGCCAGGTGGCTTTCAAGGTGGGTGGGACGTCGGCGGGTTCCACGCGCCAGGCAGCGCCTGCGAGCGCTTGCGTGACGGTGCCGGCCACATCGTTCCATTGGCCGCGATGCACTGAGCCGTCGGCCTTGACGTAAGCGTACTGCATGACGTTCTGCAAGCTGATCTCGCCTACGTCGGCTTGCTTTTCGAGCTGACGCAGCGGATCGAGAATGATCGGCCACGGCACATTCGAGCGCCGGGCGTACTGTTCCATCTCGCCGCGCTGCGTTCCCGAGCTGACCGCCAGAAAGACGACCGGCTTGTCAGCCGCTTGCTGCGTCAAAGCCGCCAGCTCTGGCCACTTATTACGACACTTGGGGCAGCCCTCTTCAAAGAAGTAGAGCACCACCGCTTTGCCGCGCAACGATTCCAGATTGATCGGCGCGCCGTTAATCCACAGCGAAGGATCGGCAGGCAGTTGCAACTTCGACTCTTGAGCTGCTGCGTTAGAAGCCAGCGCAAGCGTGGTGGTCACGAGTAGGGCGAGCGAATACAGCCGCGACATGATGGATAGTCCGTCGAAAACTTGGGTCAAAGGAAGTTTCAACAATAACACCTTAGGTGGGGGGCCGCAAGCAATCGGCGGCTGCTCGCAGAGCGGGGGACGTAAGTCCCCTGAACGCGTCTTTGCGGCCGATTCGGCCCACGCAGCGAACTCAAGCCGCATCCGTGCGCCTGGCGTCGGACGTCTGGGTTCCCGATTAAGCCATCCATCCAAGCCTGACGATTTGATTGCAATTAATAAGGGTAACGGATAGTTTCATGAAAAGTTGGCGGTTTCCGGGGGCGGGCCGCGAACAGTTGCGCGACAGGCTGATATCTTCTCTGCGCCTGCGCGCTGTTGGAAAGGAACACACCATGGTTAGTAAGTGGCGTACCGCGCTGCGCGGTGGTTGGTTGATGCTCTTGGGCGTCACGATGGTCACTCCGGTCCTGGCAGAGTCGCCCAATCAGCGACGACGCGAGGCCGAGCAACTTGTCACCGAAGCTCTGTTCCACGAATCGCTGGGCCTTAATGCCGAGCGCGAGCGGCTGCTGACCGAGGCCGCGCAAAAGGCTCCCGAAGTCGCGGCGCTGAAGTGGGCTTTGGGACAGGTCAAGGTTCACGACCGTTGGGTCAGCATCGACGACATCCCCGAGGTGCTAAACGACAACATTGGGCTCAAGCGTTACGAACTGAATCGGGACGAGTATCCCGACACTGCCGAAGGGCAACTGGCGCTGGCTCGCTATTGCCAACGCCAGCAACTCGACGATCAAGCGCGAGCCCATCTGGTCCGTGTGCTCGATCACGATGCCAATCATGCCGAAGCGCGGCGCGTGCTGGGCTTTGTCCTGACGAACGGCCAATGGGTGCATCAAGGCGAACTTCAGCAAGAACGCCAATCGGCAACGCAAACCAGCGAGAACTTCAAACGCTGGCGCAAGAAAGTGCTCGACCTGCGTCACGACTTAACGGCTCGCGCCAAGGCACAGCACGCTGCTGCCGAGAAGCGTTTGGCGGCAATCGAAGATCCCACCGCCATTCCCGCGATCGAGACGCTGCTGGCATATGGCCCGGCCGAGATCTCGGAGAAAGCCGTAGCGACCATCGGCGCGATGACCGTGCCGGATGCTACGCTGTCACTGGCCCGCATTGCTGTGTATGCGCCGGTGCGTGAAGTTCGCGCTGCGGCGGCCAAGCACTTGCACGAACGGCCTTACGAGCAGTTCGTGCCCAACTTGCTGGCGGCCATGACCACTCCCTTCGAACTGCGCGAAGAAGTGCGTCTCGATCGCAATGGTCGTTTGCGTCATCAGCAAGTGATGGTGCGCGAAGCTCAAGAGCAACATCAGATGCTGGTGCGCGGCACCGAGTATCGTCGCCAGACAGTGCAGGGGGGCGATCAGCGCTTCGCTGAATGGCAAGCGTCGATCGACATCGCCCGGCAGAATGCTGACAGCACGTTGCAAGTGGCGATTGAGAACCTCAACACGCTGGAGCGTAACGAGCGCATCGGCCAGGTGATGGCCGTTGTCACGCCAGAGAACCATGGCAGCGATCCCAAGCTGTGGTGGCAGTGGTGGGACGAGTACAACGACTTGTCCGAAGCCTCCGAGAAGCCGGTGGTTACGCAAGTGGCGCTGCGCAGCGTCTCGGTGCTGGATGGCATTCCTGAATTCAGCAGCGGTAGCGAAAGCGGCAGTCCCGGCCCGCGCGGCGAATGCCTGGTCGCTGGTACGACCGTTCGCACCAGCCGTGGCGATGTGGCCATCGAGCAAGTGCGCGTTGGCGACCTGGTGTTGTCGCAAGACATCAACACCGGTGAGTTAGCGTACAAGCCCGTGCTGCGCACCACGATCACGCCGACCGGCCCGCTCATGAAGGTGGAAGCCGGCAGCGATCTGACATTCCGTTCGACCGAAGGCCATTTGTTCTGGGTCAGCGGCGAAGGTTGGAAGCAATCGCGCGAGTTGAAGAGTGGCATGCAACTGCACACGCCGCGCGGCACCGTGGCGGTCAGCCAGGTGTCGCCGGATAGCAGCGAGCAGACCTACAACCTGATCGTCGCCGACTTCCACACCTACTTCGCAGGCGAGAGCCTCGTGTTGTGTCACGACAACACGCTGCGCCGCCCGACTCAGTCGATCGTGCCCGGCGTGAAGTAAACAAGAAAAGTAGCCCGCTCGCTCCGCCGAGCGGAAAGTCTCTGCGGAGCGTTGGGGCGAATTCACTGCTCGCCGCAGGAGGGATG
>JAEZGD010000292.1 GCA_023417165.1 Planctomycetota bacterium | reverse complement strand
GTTTGCGTCCGCACGATGACTTCTGCCGGGCGTGGCCGGGAGAGCGAAAGCGTATCGGCTTCGTCATGCGCAGAGATGACTCCTACCGCCTTGATCGGCGCACTGTCGTTAACCAAAGCAAGCCGCTGGTCCAGCCCTCTCGCTTGTAAGCTGGATACGATGGTGGGAGGTATCGGGTGCAAGCGAACTTGCCTGGGGACTTTACTCGGCTGTGTGATTTTAATGATGTTCGCAAAATACGCAGGCGGTTGCGTCGAAAGCAGATGCCGCTGCGTAGTCTCAGGGCTCAGCAACTCTGCGGCCGGCGTCAGCGCGGAATCGACGCCGAACATTTGCAGCGCCACGGTGGGATCCGGCTCTCGATTCACTTGCCGCCACACGGCGGCGAGGTCAGCAGGCTCCAGCGCATTGGTCATGTTCGCCAGGTTCTGGCCCTGCTCCAGCGCGGTCTTCTCAGCCAGCGTGGCGCGCTCCCAACGTCCGAGTTCGGTCAGCCGGTGCACTGACGCATCGAGCGGCTGCTCATGAAAATCACGCGGCAACCGCTGGCGATAGATGCGCGATCGCGTTAGCGAAGAAGAGTCTACAGACTGCGTCTGCGGCGGCGCAATCGCCAGCGGCGGCGAAGCACTGATTAACCAGCCATGGGCGCAGCTCAAGTCGATCACGGTAATGGCTACCGCAGCGGCCATCGCAATCCGGCCCGAAAGGCGATTGCGAAGCCACACCAGACCCGCCAGGCAAGTCGCCACCGTTAGCGCATGAAGAGCAGAACGCGTGACATCCGAGATCGCTCCGGAGACATCGAGCGCGCCGAATGGAAATTCCGCCGGCGCGGCTTCCAGCCATGGCTGCGCACTGCGAATCGCGACCATCGCCGTGATGCTGCCGAGTGCCAAGACGCTCCAGCCGATCAGCACGCGCCTGCGCGGGACGGTCTGCTCGCTGCTAAACAGCCGATCCCAACCGCGCGCCGCGAGTAGCGCGACGCCGAGCGAGGTCAGCAACATTAACTTCGCGGGATAGCGAAACTGCACATAGCTAGGCAGCACCGTCACCAGCCACCAATACAGCCCGCCGACCGCACCAAACACGGACTTGTCGGCCGCATCGCCCCCCAGCCAGCCGCAGCGAATCTCTTCCCACAGCCAGCCGATGCCGTACGCTCCCAAACTGCCGAGCAGTCCAATGACGACCATCCATGCGCACCAGCGCATGCGCGGATCGGCCTTTCGCCGCAGGCTAAAGACCGCCAGCGCGCTGACCAGCGGAATCAGACCCAGGTACAGCGACGGGCTCCAGACGCGTCCTTCCGCGGGCAGCGCGCTCATCCAGCGCTGATGGATCGGAAACATCCGTCCGGCGATGTTAGGCCAGACGAACTCCAGCCAACGCCACGGCGCGACGCTGAAGTCGTAGATGCGCTCGTGATGCGAATGCCGCGGCGGATCTTGTAGCAAGCCTATCGCCAGGCGGCTGTCGCGCGACAGTTCCCAGAGCGAGCGCGGCGCGTCAACGATCGCCCGTTCACTGCGTGCTGACCACTCGAAGGTTGGCAATAACTGCACCGCCGCCAGCGCACCGGCCAAGGCAAACGCACCGCCTAGGAGCAGCAGCGGAGTGGCACGCGCGACGACAGGACGTGGGGTTGCCTGCGCAGAATTTTCGTCGCGTGGCCGCATCAACCAGACCAGCAATCCCGCCAGCAGCAGCGCATGATAAGCCGATTGCGGATCGCCGCCGAGGATCAGCATCGCCAGCGCGGCCGCCAGCGCCACGGCCCAGCGCCAACTGCGCAGGTGATAGGTGCGCTCGGTCGCTAGGACCACTAGCGGTAGCCACGCGGCCCCCACGAGATAGATCGGATTGCAGTACTGAAACAGCACATGCCCGCCATAGGCATAGCACAACGCGCCCGCCACCGCGCCAGCGCGCGTAGCTTGCCAGGTGCGCGCGGTGCGATAGAGCAGCACGGCCGCCAATAGCAGATGCGCGACCAGGTACAGGTTCAGCCGCGTGGTGAAGTCCAGTGGCAGCACCAACAGCAGTTGGCCAGGATAGAAGATCGTGGCGGTGGGATCGGCATGGATCGGCATGCCCAGGCCATCCAGATCGCACCACAGCGGCACGCGGCCTTGCGACCACTCGCTGCTGGTCCAGTGCCACACCGGGCGGTAATAGTGGCTGATGTCGCGAAAATCGAGCACGTCGCCGCGCCACAGCACGCCGCCAAAGAACCACAGCAGCGGCGTGATCATCGCCACATAACCAAACCACCGCGCGTGCATGCTGCTTCTCTGGGAAGGGGAAGGCCGACCACCTTCTATCCTAGATCAGCACCCGCAGTGATGCGACCGCCGGAGCGCGGGCGTCCCGCCCGCGCTCCTATCAAGCACTCGCGCGGCGATTGTAGAAGTGATACGTGGCGGCCGGCGTGGCGGGTTGCTGCGCGGGGTTCGCCAGCGGACGCAGCGGCGCAGGCAAGTCGCAAAGCAGCAGTTGCAGGTGCTGCCACTGCGGATCGTAATCGGCTTCGCTGTCGCCCATCGCAAACGCCATCTCTTTCGACGTCTGCTCGTCATCGTCGCCGGCCGGCACGCCCTGGATGTGCAGGATGAACTCATAGCCGCCAAGCGTCAGGCGATCGCCATTGGCGACGCGCGTCGTCTCAACGCGCATGTCGTTCACCAACAGCGCCGGACCTTCGCCGATATGCCGCACCGAGACGCCGGTGCTGGTCACATACAAGTAGGTATGAATGGCGGGAAAGAGCGGGTCTCCCAGCACCAAGTCACAGTCGTCGGCCGCACCGATCAAATACACCGGCGGTTTCACGCGGCGGACGCGATGCTGGGCCGCACCGCGATTGATCTCGAGGCTGACTTCAGGGACGCGGTTCTGAAAGTGAGGGCCGCGCAAAGATTGCCGACGATCCACGTTCTTCACACTCAACCTCGCGAGCGGGATTAGGCGTGGGCTGCCCGCGATAGGCTGCCGCTGCGGTGTATCTTCGGCAGAAACCGCTAGCAAGTGCACAGAAGCGCGCGATGCCGGCACAACATGAAGATCGTGGCGAGCGTTTCGCGAGCGATTGGAGAACCAATGTCGAGCGGGAAGCGTGAGCTTCCCGATTTTCCGGCGTGAAGAGAATGCCTTAAAGACGAAAGCGCGATCCAAGCCCGCAGCACTAAAAGAAAACGGGATGCTTTCGCATCCCGCTCGCCTTTTTTTAAGGAGCTTATCGCTTGCTGGCGACACGCAGTTGTGCTCTCGCCTGCAAGATCTGCCGTTCGCGCAGTTGTTGCTGCTCGTCGGTCGGTGCATGGCGGCGAATGGCCGTTTGCAATTGATCGCTGGCGGCGTTGGTATCGATCCGTTCGGCCGACAACGCGCGATTCGTCAAAATCGAGACGACGTTGTCCGAGACTTGCACGAAGCCGCCGTCGATATAGTACTGCACCGTCTGCGCACCCTGACGGATGCGCAGCTCGCCATAGCCGAGCCGCCCGATCAGGGGCGCGCGGCCTGGCAAAATGCCCAACTCGCCGTCATACAGCGGCACGGCGACAAACTCGACCGCTTCGTCGAACACGGTGGCTTCTGGCGTCACAATGACGCAGGTCAATTCGGGCATTGGTTACCCCTTCGCCATCTTGTTGGCGGCTTCTTCGGCCTGCTCGATCGCACCGACGTACATGAAGGCGGTTTCGGGAAGGTGATCCCACTTGCCGTCGCAAATTTCTTCGAAGCTGCGAATCGTTTCCGACACCGGGGTGTATTCGCCCGACTTGCCGGTGAAGACTTCGGCCACAAAGAACGGCTGCGACATAAAGCGCTCGATACGGCGAGCGCGATGCACGACCAACTTGTCTTCTTCCGACAGTTCGTCGACGCCGAGAATCGCGATGATGTCTTGCAGTTCGCGATAACGCTGCAGCGTGGTTTGCACGCGGCGGGCGACGCGATAGTGACGCTCACCGACGACTTGCGGATCGAGAATACGGCTCGACGAAGCGAGCGGATCGATCGCCGGATAAATACCCTTTTCCGAGATCGAACGTTCGAGATAGATGAACGCGTCGAGCTGGCCGAACGCAGTCGCGGGGGCCGGGTCGGTCGGATCGTCGGCCGGCACGTACACGGCTTGCACCGAGGTAATAGCGCCCTTGCTGGTCGAGGTGATCCGTTCTTGCAACGCACCCATTTCGGTCGCCAAGGTCGGTTGGTAACCCACGGCGCTCGGCATACGACCCAGAAGGGCCGACACTTCGCTACCCGCCTGGCTGAAGCGGAAGATGTTGTCGACGAAGAGCAGGGTGTCTTTACCGGGCGAGGCGCGGAAGTACTCGGCCATGGGCAGCGCCGACAGAGCCACACGCAAACGAGCTCCAGGCGGCTCGTTCATCTGGCCGAACACCATCGCCGTTTGTTCGATAACGCTGCGGCCGGTATCGCCGATCTTGGCTTCCTGCATTTCGAGCCACAGGTCGGTACCTTCGCGAGTACGCTCGCCGACGCCTGCGAACACCGAGAAACCACCGTGCTGCCGGGCGATACGCGCGATCAGCTCTTGCAGAATAACGGTCTTGCCCAGACCGGCACCACCGAACAGACCGGCTTTACC
>JAEZGD010000279.1 GCA_023417165.1 Planctomycetota bacterium | reverse complement strand
GGGTGGGCTTCAATCTCTAGCAAGCACGCCACTTGCGCGGAGCGAAAGGCGACAATGTCGAGCCGGGCGAACCTTGCGGGACTGGCCGTGTCTGTGGGAAAGCGTTCGTGTTACATTGCACGCAGCTTGGTTTCGCTACCCACCTGTCAGGCAGACTATGTCCCCCACTTTTGCCGAAGCGATCGATCGCTATGTGGCCGGCGCGCCGGTGCTGTTGTCCGCTCTGGAAGGGCTCTCGCCGGAGGATCTGCTCGCCCGGCCGATTGAAGACACGTGGAGCATCCAAGAGATCATCGTTCACTTGTGGGATAGCGACATGGTCGCGGCGGATCGCATGAAACGCGTAATCGCCGAGGAGACGCCGCTGCTCGTCTATATGGACGAGAATCTAGCCGTTACGAAGCTGGGCTACGATCAAACGGATGTGCGGCTGGCCGCCGATCTGTTTCGCCTGAACCGCATCTATATGGGCAATCTTTTACGTCGGCAAAGCGACGACGCCTTCGCGCGGTTCGGCATTCATACGCAAGCCGGCAAAAAGACGCTGCTCGACCTGGTGACGGGCTATGCCAACCATCTCGACGGGCACATGGTTCACCTGCGCCGCAAGCGCGAACTGCTCGGCAAGCCGCTGGCCTAGCCGGCGCGACTAAAATGCAAGCTTCAGGGAAGGTGGGCCTCGTAGTCAGTTACAGGACATCGTCAGGTGGGCGAACTAGAGAGCGAAAATAGGTCGGTCCGTGTCGGGGTGGCCTATGGACTGGCGGCGTACGGATTGTGGGGCGTCTTTCCGCTCTACTTCAAAGTGCTGGACAACGCTGGCGTCACGCCGTGGGAGATTCTCGTCCATCGCATCCTGTGGTCGGCATTGCTACTGGCTGCTTTGATCACGCTGCAAAAACGCTGGCGAGAATTGTGGACGGCCGCGTGCAATCGCAAGACGCTGGCCACCCTGTGCATCAGCACGCTGCTGATCGCGATCAACTGGCTGACCTTCCTGTATGCCATCGCCATCGATCAAGTCTTACAGGCGAGTCTCGGCTATTTCTTAACGCCGCTGATGAACGTGCTGATCGGCGTCACCGTGCTCGGCGAGCGTTTGCGCCCCGCGCAACTCGTGGGCGTGGGCCTGGCATCGACCGGCGTGCTGTTGATGGCGTATGTCGGCCAGCAAGTGCCGTGGATCGCGCTGCTACTGGCGGTGTCGTTCGCCTTCTATGGACTTTGCCGCAAGACGGTCGCGGTGGACAGTATGCTCGGGCTATCGATCGAGACGTTACTGCTCGCGCCGCTGGCGAGTGGCGTGTTGTTCTGGCTCTATCGCACCGACACCGCGCAGGCGAGTGGTTGGCTGTCGTGGACGCTGCTGGCCTTATCTGGTGTGGCGACCGCGACGCCGCTGCTGTTCTTTGCGAGCGCCGCTCGGCGATTGCGATTCGTGACGATTGGCTTTCTGCAATACGTCGGCCCGACGATTCAGTTTTTGATCGCGGTGCTGGTCTTTGGCGAAGCCTTCAGCGGCGTGAAGGTGATTAGCTTCGGCTTGATCTGGCTGGCGATTGCCATCTACTGCGTCGACACGGTCCTGGCCTATCGACGCTATCCCGCGGCGCGGCCAGAGCCGGCGCTGCCGCTGGAAGACCTGTAGCGGTGGAGAGAATGTCGAAGGACGAAAATCAAATGTCGAGGGAATGACGAAGTTCCAATGACGAAGCCAACTTGCTGTCATTGGTCATTCGTGCTTCGTCATTCATTCGACATTCTGGCTTCGACATTCGTCATTCCCCCGCGTTCAGTTTCTTTCGCAAACGCGTCCCGAACTGCAGGCTCATCAGAATCTCTTCGGCGCGCAGGTTTTCGGGGAAGTAGACGCCGCTGACTTTGGCGTCGCGCAGCGAGCAGCCTTCGAGATCGACCTCGCGCAGGTCTTGCCCGCGCAGATCGGATTCCTTCAGGTAAGCGCCACGAATGATGATCTTGCGCATGTCGACCTTGCGCAGGTCAACGCCGCTCAGATCGGCGCACGAAAGATCGACGACTTCGTCTTCGTGAATGTAGTGATGAAATCCCGCCATGTCGCCGACGCGTAGACAGCGATACGCAGGATGATTGATGAATCGTGGCGCGCAATGCGTGCCAACCGGAGGCGTAGCGGTGATAGTGCTCATTAGCGGATTCTCGATGCCCGGTAATTCTCCGCACAACTCTACTGCGCGGACGCACCCGAAGCACAAGAAACCCGCATTCCGATCGTAGCGATGGTAACGCTTACACCGAGATCAAAGTCGCCTTTTGCTCCGCGAAAGTAACGCAGCAACAAAGACGACGTTGGCTACTAGAGAAGCAAGACAGCCGGACGCTACTTTCGCAGAGCGAAAGGCGACACTCGCTATTCCATCTTGCGGACGACACCGGCTAAGACGCCGAGCACCTGCGCGTCGGTGACATAGATGGGGTCCATGGTGGAATTGGCTGGTTGCAGGCGAATGCGATTGCCTTCCGGGAACCAGTACTTCAGCGTCGCTTCGCCCTCTTCGGTCTGAGCAACGACAATCTGCCCAGGCGTGGCGGTCTTCTGCCGTTTGATGACCACAAAGTCGCCATCGGCGATCTGCGCATCAATCATCGAATCGCCGCGCACTTCCAGCACGAACAGACTTTTCTTGGTGAAGAATTCGGCGAAATCGACCCGCTCGGCTTGCTCGAACGCCAGGTTCGTCATGCCTGCGGCGACGGTGCCGCACAGGGGTAAACCGCGTCCTTCGTCGATCGCTTCGCGCGTCAGTTCGATCGCACGCGACTTGTTGGGGCTGCGCTTGATCAGGCCCTTTTTCTCGAGGGCGCGCAAGTGGCACATCACGCCGTTGGGCGAACTGATGCCAAAATCTTCGCCGATTTCTCGCACCGTCGGGCCGTAGCCACGGTTTTGAATCTTCTCGCGAATGAATTCGTAGACGTCTTTTTGGCGATCTGTGAGTTGGTCCATCACCGACATGGCGCACCCCTTTTACGTAGCCTGACGGGAAGCGGGGCCGCCGCAACGAAAAAGCTGCCGCTTCGCCAGAAAGTGACCTACCATGTCTTAATATAATATACGTGCGTACACAGTCAAGAACGTTTGTACAGTTTGGGTAAAAAAAGAACTCGCAACGCGAGCGTCGCAAGTCCACAAACAGTCAGCAGACAATTCCACGGAGATTTCCACCGCCTTTTTTGGCTTTTGTTCGCTGCCGATTTGCCAATCCTC
>JAEZGD010000274.1 GCA_023417165.1 Planctomycetota bacterium | reverse complement strand
CCCCCCCCCCCCCCCCCCCCGCGACAAGAGTCTACGCAGGCTACCCAGATCACGCCAAAAGCGGCGATCTGGCCAATTTGCTAAAACGTCTCTGGCAGGTTTTTCGCTCACCCAAGAGCTGGCCTTTGAAGCGGCAAATCCCCTCACAACCTGTTGGGGTGGGGCATAAAGTTAGAATGCAATCCCTCGCCCGCAAGAGCTACTGTAGCGACCATCGCGAGTGTAACAGCTTACGTTAACAGTCGTTACGACGATGCCCTGCAGGTCTTAGCCGACAAAACAGGCCGCAAAAAACCAAGCATAAAATCGGAATTCGCGGTCAACGTGGTGCCGGTTCGTGCCGAAGAAATGCGAATCGCCAAAATTCTGTGCCTGGAAGTGTTCTGTGGCACAAGAAAGCGTCGCGCGGCCCTTGTACGCGTGGGCCGGATAGCTATATACTCAGTCGCTTTCTCCCAACCGATTGGAACGAGTCATGAAAGTCCGATCCAGCGTTCGGCGGATCTGCGAGAACTGCAAGATCGTCCGCCGCAAAGGTCGCGTCTACGTCACCTGCACCAATCCCCGCCACAAGCAGCGGCAGGGGTAGTTGGACATATTTGGCCCAAGTCGTGTTTTGGTGCGGGCTTAGGAGTGCATTTACATGCCGCGTTTGTTAGGTATCGATATTCCCAACGACAAGCAGACGGTCTACTCGCTGCAGTATCTCTACGGCGTTGGTCCGCATGTGGCTTCGGAGCTGTGCAAGAAGGCGGGCATCAATCCGACGACGCGCGCTCGCGATCTGACGGAAGACGAAGTCGGTCGCCTGGCCGGTCTGCTCGAACGTGATTACACCGTCGAAGGTCCGCTGCGCCGCAAAGTGCAGCAGGACATCAGCCGCTTGCGCGATATCAAGTGCTTCCGCGGCATTCGTCACCGCTTGGGTTTGCCGGTCCGTGGCCAGCGCACCCGCACCAACGCTCGCACCCGGAAGGGCCCGAAGAAGACGGTCGCCGGCAAGAAGGGCGTGAAGGATATGAAGTAGTCGTCTCGCACCGCGAGATGGCTAAGAAGGTGGCCGGCAGCAAGTTGCCGGCTTCTAATTCGCTTCGCTGCGACGATTTATCCGGCGAAGCAAGAGGACTACATTCGGAGAGTTTTCGGTGTCGAAAGCAGTTGCCAAAAAACGCAAGGTCCGCCGCAACGTGACGGTGGCCATTGCCCATATCAAAGCGACCTTCAACAACACCACGGTCACCATCACCGACACCAAGGGCGATACGCTCTGTTGGGCGAGCGCTGGCACCTGTGGTTTTAAAGGCAGCCGCAAGAGCACGCCGTTCGCCGGTCAGTGCGCTTCGCAACAAGCCGCCGAAAAGGCGTCGAAGTTCGGCGTCAAGGAACTGGAAGTCCGCGTGAAGGGTCCTGGTTCGGGCCGCGAAAGCGCCATCACCGCGCTGCAATCGGCCGGCATGACCGTGAAGCTGATCGAAGACACCACGCCGATCCCGCACAACGGCTGCCGTCCTCGCAAGAAGCGCCGCGTGTAAGAAACAATTTCCTGAGCATCGTAGGGTGTGGCGAGTCTTCGAGCCGCACCTTGAGCGACGACGATCTCAGACCAACTTAAAGACCCGCAAGATTTGCCGCGCGCTTGCACGTGCGGCTTTCGGTTTACCTACCTGGAGGCATCCCAATGCATATTCGATGGCGTGGCCTGGAACTCCCCAGCATGGTCGAGTGCGAAACCGCCACGTTGACCTCCACCTATGGCAAGTTCATCGCCGAGCCTTTCGAACGCGGCTTCGGCAACACCATCGGTAACAGCCTGCGCCGTGTGCTGCTTTCCAGCCTGGAAGGTAGCGCCGTGACGCAGATCAAGATCCGCGGCGCGCAGCACGAGTTCACTACAATCCCCGGCGTGCTCGAAGATGTCACCGACATCGTCCTCAACGTCAAGGCGCTGGTCGTCAAGAACCATAGCGACAGCACCCGCGTGATCACCGTCGAGCGCAGCACCGCTGGCGAAATCCGCGGCGGCGACATTCAAGTCGATGCCGACGTCGAAGTCATTAACAAGGATCACGTCCTGGCGACGCTGACCACCGACACGCCTTTCATGATGGAAATGGTGGTCGAGAACGGTCGCGGTTACGTCCCCAGCACCGAACACAGCCAAGGCGATCACGAAATCGGCATCATTCCGATCGACGCCGTGTTCAGCCCGGTGATTCGCGTCCGCTACGACGTCGAAGAAACCCGCGTCGGTCAAAAGACCAACTACGACAAGCTGACGCTGGAAATTTGGACCAACGGTTCGGTCAGCCCAGAGCTCGCTTTGGTCGAAGCCGCCAAGATCAACCGCAAGCACCTCAACCCGTTCGTGCAGTATGCCGAACTGGGCCCGCGGGTGCACTCGCAAGCGCGCGGCGTCGCCGCTGCTGGCGATCCGGCCTTGGAAGCCAAGCTCAACATGAGCCTGGCCGAGTTGAAACTGTCGGTCCGCGCCAGCAACTGCCTGGAATCGGAAAACATCACCACCGTTCGCGAGCTGGTGCAAAAGTCGGAAGATCAACTGCTGGAAGTTCGCAACTTCGGCGAAACCACTTTGACGGAAGTCAAAGAGAAGCTGTCGGAACTTAACCTCCGCCTGGGCATGCGTGTTCCGGCGTTGCGATAACGAATGCGGGTGGCCTTCACCGGCCCGATCCTGCGGCAATCCTTTTAGAACCATAGCTAGGTGTTCGCTGGCGACGATGACATTGGGGACCGATTCGTCCCCCGCACAGCGATAGTCCAGAAAGAAGTGTGAAGTATGCGTCACCGTCGACAAGGCCGTACCCTGGGCCGCTCCCCGTCGCATCGCAAAGCCCTGTTCCGTAACCTGGCCAGCGCCCTGTTTCTGACCGAGCGCCCCGATGCCGATCTGTTTGACAACGCGCCCAAGGTCAAGGGCCGCATCGTCACCACGTTGCCCAAGGCGAAGGAAGCGCGCGTCCTGATCGAGCGTTGCATCACCATCGCCAAGAAGTCGCTGGCTCACAAGGCGGAAGCCGAAAAGCTTGCGCTCAACATTGATCGCAACAGCAGCGAATGGAAAGATCGCAAGAGCAACCCGCAGTGGCAAAAGTGGGCCAAGGCCCAAGCGCCCTATGTGAATGCTCGTCGTCGCGTGTTCGCGCTGCTGCGTGACAAGAAGGCCGTGCAGGTGCTGTTCGAGAACATCGCCGAGCGCTATGTCGATCGTCCAGGCGGTTACACCCGCATCCTGAAGCTGGCCAAGCCCCGCTTGGGCGACGCCGGTCAACGTGCGATCCTGGAACTAGTCGGTGTGCCAGAGCGCGATCGCGCCGCCAAGAAGTCGGAAAAGCCCGCCTTCGGCGAATAAGCCTGACGACGCTATCGACCACGGTCACGGAGCCGACCAGTGGAGCGCAGAGCAGATTTACCATCAACCGCCCGGCCGCGCAGCAAGCGCGTCCGCGGCGGTTTTGATTTTACCTCCGCTATTCGCGCGGTCGCTAGCGACATGGTCGAGCGCTTGCCAGAGCTTGGCCACATCGACCTCTCGCGCGTGTGTGTCGCCTTCTCGACCACGCGCAGTCGCAGTCCCTATGGCGTGCAAGCTTCGCTCACGCCGCTGCGCTTCGAAGGTGGCGCTCGCGAAGGCAAAAAACGCGGGCGGCACTATCGCGTGCAGCAAGTCTTCGATCAACACGGTCGCGAGATGCTGTACATCTTCACAGTGTACTTGCCGCGATTCATGGACTTGGTCTATCGCGAGAAGCTGGTGACTATCGTCCACGAACTTTGGCACATCAGCCCGCAGTTCGATGGCGATATTCGTCGGCATCCAGGGCGGTGCTATGCGCACTCGTCGTCGAAAGATAAGTACGACGCCGAGATGGGCCGCATGGCCGATCGCTGGCTGGCGCAGTCTCCGCCTGCGGAGCTGCACAGTTTTTTGCAGCACGACTTCGATTCGATCATTGCTGCTCACAAGGGTGTGTATGGCGTGCGCATCGCCCGACCGAAGCTGATTCCGCTCCCCTCGCCACGTCGCTAGTTGCTGTTGACCGCAGCGGCGCTGGCGAGTACTTTCCCGCGTCGCGCCGATGGTGCGCGCGAACATGCAGCTTCCTGTGGCGAGAGACACGGATGTCGCTCCGCAGTTACATCGCGCTATTGCTAGCGGCAATTGCCTGCTTAGGTGGCTGCGCGCTGTGGAGCGAAAAGCCGAGCGAACCTTCTTCGCTGCCCGCGACGAAAATGGCGCCGGATACCGTCGTCCTCGAAATCGCCTTCGTGCGCGTCACCGGCGAAACACTCGCCCGGCAAGAAGAATTGTGGCGTGAGATCGACGAACAGCAGCTTCCTGCCGAGGTTCGTCGGCGCTTGCGGGAGAACGGCCTACGCGCTGGCATCGTCGGTTCGCAAATGCCGGTGCTACTGCGCAAGTTGCTGGAAGAACGCGCCGATCCCTTGGCCGTCAAAGGCCCCGGCATTGGAGACGATATCACCGCCAGTCAGCGACAGTTACAAAGTCGCGCCGGCAAGCGCGGTGTGATCTTGGCCGGCAGCCCTCAAGAGAAGATGGCGGTTCTGATTCGCGAAGACGGACGCCTAATCGGCGACGACCTGAAGCAGGCTCAATGCCTCTTCGCGCTCAAGACCTTCCCCGGCGGCGATGGCCGCGTGCGACTGGAGTTAGTCCCTGAGATCGAACATGGCGAAGTGCGTCAGCGCTGGGTCGGCGCGGATGGTGCCTTTCGCGTCGAAGCCGCCAAGGATCAAAAGATCATCGACATGCTGCGGCTCGAGCCGACCATCTCGCCCGGCGAAGTGCTAGTGCTGACCTGCGTCCCCGAGCCCCTGGGCCTAGGCAAGCAGTTCTTTGCGGCAGGGGCCGCCGGCGAGCAAAAACTGCTGATGATCCGCCTGGCGCAAACGCAGTACGACGACGTCTTTGCGCCCGAGAAACTCGCCAAACCGATCGCCACTCGGTAATGGCCGCTGGCAGCCGCGTCTTTCCCTTGCGGGTCGCTTTTCGGCGTCGTTCCCGCCCTTGAACCCTCATTGCCCAGATTGCCTCACGCGTCGATAATCACGGGACTGTAGACACCGGAAATCGGGAAGCAAGCGCCTCCCGCACCGCCAGCCACTAT